>NZ_JARVSV010000003.1:0-207694 GCF_030209025.1 Pseudomonas sp. MEJ086 | reverse complement strand
ACACCCATTTCTGTAGGAGCCCGCTTGCGGGCGCATCACCGGGCCAATGCCGATTCCGCGGTAAGGCCGCCATCGCATCGCCCGCAAGCGGGCTCCTACGGGCTGGAATTTTCACGCTTTCGTAGGCGCCCCGCGCGCCGAGGTCGACGCGTCTGCCTCGCGGGTGTCGAACACCCCTTTCTGTAGGAGCCCGCTTGCGGGCGAATCACCGGGCCAACGCCGATTCAGCGGCAAGGCCGCCATCGCATCGCCCGCAAGCGGGCTCCTACGGGCCGGAGTCTTCACGCTTTCGTGGGGGCGGCGCTCCTGCAAATGCCTAGATGCTGATTTGCAGTGGGCTCGGGCTGCTGGTCGCCGACAGCTTGGTGATGATGGTCTGCTGCAGGCGTGCGCACAGTTCCGGGTCGGACAGCGGCTGGTTGTTGGCGTCGGTGACGAAGAAGACGTCCTCTACGCGCTCGCCCAGTGTGGCGATCTTGGCGTTCTGCAGTGACAGGTCGAAGTCCAGGAATATCCGGCCGATCTTGGCCAGCAGGCCGGGGCGGTCTGGCGCGGTCAGCTCCAGTACGGTGACCGGCCGCTGGGCATCGTTGTGGATGGTCACTTGCGGTGCGAAGGCGAAGTGCTTGAGCTGACGCGGCACCCGACGCTGAATGATGTTGGGGTACTCGTCCGGGTGTTTCAGGGTGTCGATCAGGCTCTGACGGATTTGCTTGATACGCTGTGGGTTATCGCCGATGGAGCCACCTTCCACCTCGAGCACGATGTAGGTGTCGAGGGTGAACTGACTGGTCGAGGTGAGAATTCGCGCGTCGTGAATGTTCAGGTTCAACTGCGCCATGGCAGCAACCGTCACCGCGAAGAAATCATGCTGATCCGGTGCGTAGATGAATATTTGCGTGCCGCCCTCGAACTCGCGCTGGGTGGTTTCCTTGATCAGCACCAGCGGACCCCCGTCGCTCGGGTGCTGGAGGATCGCATCGGTGTGCCAGGCGACATCGCTGGCGGTGTGGCGCAGAAAGTAGTCATCACCGAGTTGCGACCATAGCTGCTCGACGTCATCGGAGTCGGTGCCGCCGCGTACCAGGGTATCCAGCGCCGCGCTCTGAGTCAGGCGAATCTGTTCTTCGCGCTCCACCGGGTTTTCCAGGCCGCGGCGCAAGGCTCGCTTGGTTTCCGTGTAGAGCTGACGCATCAGGCTGGCGCGCCAGGAATTCCACAGGCTCGGGTTGGTGGCATTGATGTCGGCCACGGTGAGCACGTAGAGGTAGTCCAGGTGGGTCTGGTCGCCCACGAACGCGGCGAAGTCATGGATCACCTGCGGGTCGGACAGGTCCTTGCGCTGAGCGGTGGTCGACATCGCCAGGTGGTTCTGCACCAGCCAGACGATCAGCCCGGTATCCCAGGCCGGCAGATGGTGGCGCCGGCCGAAGGCTTCGGCGTCGATGGCACCGAGCTCGGAGTGGTCACCGCCGCGGCCCTTGCCGATATCGTGATAAAGGCCGGCCAGGTAGATCAGTTCGGGCTTTGGCAGCTTGTCGATCAGCTTGCTGGCCAGGGGGAATTTCTCCGCCAGCTCCGGCCATTTGAACTTGCGCAGGTGCTTGATCAGGTTGAGCGTGTGCGCGTCGACGGTGTAGATGTGGAACAGGTCGTGCTGCATCTGCCCGACGATATGGCCGAACTCCGGCAGGTAACGCCCGAGGATGCCGTAGCGGTTCATGCGGCGCAGATTACGGTGAATGCCCTGTTCGCACTTGAACAGCTCGATGAACAGGCTGGTGTTGCGGATGTCCTTGCGGAAATCGTCGTCGATCAGATGACGGTGATCGCGCAGCAGGCGAATGGTATCGGCGCATACCCCGCTCAGATTCGGGTGTTGGGCCATCAGCACGAAGATCTCGATGATGGCGAATGGCGTGCGCTTGAATACGTTCGGGTGGGTCACCTCGATGTAGCCGTCACGAACCTGGAAGCGGCTGTTGAGCGGCGTCGCCGGGCCACTGTCACCGGCACGCAGGATCTCTTCCTCGAAGTGCTGGTTGATCAGGTCGCTTAGCTCGGCGATGGCCATCACCACTCGGTAGTACTTCTGCATGAAGCGTTCGATGGTGCGCTTGGTGTCTCCCTCGTCGTACCCCAGCAGTTCGGCCACCTTGCTCTGGTGGTCGAACAGCAGGCGGTCTTCGGCGCGCCCGGCCAGCATGTGCAGGGCGTAGCGCACCTTCCAGAGAAACTCCTGGGAAGAAGCCAGCAGGGTGTATTCGCTTTCCAGCAGGAAGCCCTGG
Source organism: Pseudomonas sp. MEJ086 (assembly GCF_030209025.1). NCBI lineage: Bacteria > Pseudomonadati > Pseudomonadota > Gammaproteobacteria > Pseudomonadales > Pseudomonadaceae > Pseudomonas > Pseudomonas sp. MEJ086. Next base: position 205,406 of record NZ_JARVSV010000003.1, on the reverse strand, counting down.
CCGACCATGGCGTGCAGGTTGAGGGTGCCGAAGTGGCGGCGTGCGACCCAGAGAATGGTCTGGATGTCGCGCAACCCACCGGGCGAGCCCTTGACGTTGGGCTCGAGGTTGTACTCCGTGTCGTTGTACTTGGCGTGTCGACCTTTCTGCTCGTCGCGCTTGGCCAGGAAGAACTCCTGGCTCGGCCACATGTGCGCACTGGAGGTGACCTCCTGCATGCGTCCGCGCAGATGCTCATGGCCGGCGATGGTGCGGCTTTCCATCAGGTTGGTGATCACCGTCAGGTCGGCGCGGGCTTCTTCGCCGCACTCGGCGACCGAGCGTACGCTCTGACCGACTTCCAGGCCGATGTCCCAGAGCAGGGTAAGAAAGCCTTCGATCGCGTCGCGGAAGATTTCCTGATCATCGCTGCCGAGGAGGATCAGCAGGTCGATATCCGAATAGGGGTGTAGCTCGCCACGGCCATAGCCGCCTACCGCCAGCAGGGCGATTTCGGCGTCCGCGTTCCAGGCAAAGCGATTCCAGGCTTCGAGCAGAATCTGGTCGGTGAACCAGGCACGGTCCTCGACCAGGCGGCGCACGTCGCGGCCGCCACGAAAGCGTGCATCGAGCACTTCGTGGGCGCGGCGGATGGCTTTCTTGAAGGCGCCGATGGGGCTGGACTTGAGCGCCAGTTCCGCCTGGAACTGGCCGCGATCGAACAACTCGGAGTCTACCTGCGGCATGCGGCGGCCTTCCTTCTATCTATAGGCGTGGTTCGAGATCAGGGGGAAACACGTGCAATGGTGTCATCGCCGCGCAGGGTGAATATCTCGTAGCCATCGGCCGTGACCAGCAGGGTGTGCTCCCACTGCGCGGACAACTTGCGGTCCTTGGTGATCGCGGTCCAGCCGTCACCCAGTACGCGGGTTTCCGGGCGCCCCTGATTGATCATCGGTTCGATGGTGAAGGTCATGCCTTCCTTGAGCTCCATGCCCGTACCGGCACGGCCGTAGTGCAGCACCTGCGGGTCCTCGTGAAACACCGAGCCGATGCCGTGGCCGCAAAACTCGCGCACCACCGAGAAGCCATGCTTTTCGGCATGCTTCTGGATCACTTCGCCGATGTCGCCCAGGCGGGCACCGGGGCGCACCACCTCGATGCCCTTGTAAAGGCATTCCTGGGTGATGCGTGACAGGCGCTCGGCCCACTCCGGTACCTTGCCGACGTGGAACATGCGGCTGGTGTCGCCGTAGTAGCCGTCCTTGATGACGGTGATGTCGATGTTCATCACATCACCTTCCTTGAGCGGCTTGTCATTGGGGATGCCGTGGCACACCACGTGGTTGAGCGAGGTGCAGATGGACTTGGGGAACCCCGGACGGCCTGGAGCGGCGCCATAATTGAGCGGCGCGGGAATGGCCTTCTGCACGTTGACGATATGCTCGTGGCAGAGGGTGTTCAGCTCGTCGGTGGTGACACCTGGCCTGATGTGCTCGGCGATCATCTCCAGCACTTCGGCGGCCAGGCGGCCGGCGATGCGCATCTTCTCGATTTCATCGGGCGTCTTGAGGGTGACGGTCATGGTGATCTCGGTATCTGTAAAGGACGCCATTCTAAGCCCCAAGCCTCGAGCTGCAAACCGCAAGTAGGAGCAGGACGCTCATCTTGGACTAGACTCACTTGCCCGGGACGCCGGACATTCAGCTTGTGGCTTGCCGCTTGTAGCTTATGGCCGCTTCCTGTGGTATAAAACGCGCCGCTTTACGGGGCAGACCCCGAAAGCTTAACCCCACACACGTATCGACACGATTTCCTGGGTGCCCGCAAGGGTTGGAAATTGGGATGCGTGGAGGCCTAACCCGACTTATCAAGGAACTATCATGTCCCAAGTCAATATGCGCGATATGCTGAAGGCCGGTGTGCACTTCGGCCACCAGACCCGTTACTGGAACCCGAAAATGGGCAAGTACATTTTCGGCGCGCGTAACAAGATCCACATCATCAACCTTGAAAAGACCCTGCCGATGTTCAACGACGCGCTGTCGTTCGTTGAAAAGCTGGCTGCTGGCAAGAACAAGATCCTGTTCGTCGGCACCAAGCGTTCCGCTGGCAAGATCGTTCGCGAAGAAGCTGCTCGTTGCGGCTCGCCGTTCGTCGATCACCGCTGGTTGGGCGGCATGCTCACCAACTACAAGACCATCCGTGCCTCGATCAAGCGTCTGCGTGATCTGGAAGTGCAGTCCCAGGACGGCACCTTCACCAAGCTGACCAAGAAAGAAGCACTGATGCGCTCGCGCGATCTGGAAAAACTGGATCGCAGCCTGGGTGGTATCAAGGATATGGGCGGTCTGCCTGATGCTCTGTTCGTCATCGACGTTGATCACGAGCGCATCGCGATCACCGAAGCCAACAAGCTGGGCATCCCGGTAATCGGCATTGTCGATACCAACAGCAGCCCGGAAGGCGTTGACTACATCATCCCGGGTAACGACGACGCCATCCGCGCCATCCAGCTGTACATGGGTGCCATGGCCGACGCCGTTGTTCGTGGTCGCAGCAACGCTGGCGGCGCTACCGAGCAGTTCGTCGAAGAAGCACCGGCTGCAGAAGCTGCCGAAGGCTAAGCGGTAACGCAGAGCATTTAGTGTTATGCGCTGCGCAAAAAGGGGGCTAGGCCCCCTTTTTGCCACTCACAGATTTGATCGCCTGCATGACGGGCGATGCTTGAAGACCTACCAAGAGGATTTTCAAAATGGCAGAGATCACTGCAGCCCTGGTTAAAGAACTGCGCGAGCGTACTGGCCAAGGCATGATGGAATGCAAGAAGGCCCTGGTTGCCGCCGGTGGCGACATCGAGAAAGCCATCGACGACATGCGCGCTTCGGGTGCCATCAAGGCCGCCAAGAAAGCAGGCAACATCGCCGCTGAGGGCGCTATCGCCGCTCGCGTCGAAGGTGGCCGTGGCCTGATCATCGAAGTCAACTCGCAGACCGACTTCCTGGCTCTGCAGGACGACTTCAAAGGCTTCGTAAAAGACAGCCTGGATGAAGCCTTCACCCAGAACCTGACCGAAGTCGCGCCGCTGATCGCTTCCCGCGAGTCCGCTCGCGAAGGTCTGGTTGCGAAGTGCGGTGAGAACGTCAACATCCGTCGTCTGACCGCGGTCGCTGGCGAAACCGTCGGTGCCTACCTGCACGGTCACCGCATCGGCGTTCTGGTCGTTCTGAAAGGCGGCAACGACGAGTTGGCCAAGCACGTTGCCATGCACGTCGCTGCTTCCAACCCGGCCGTGGTTTCGCCGGACCAGGTTTCCGAAGAGCTGGTTGCCAAAGAAAAGGAAATCTTCCTGCAACTGAACGCCGACAAGATCGCCGGCAAGCCGGAAAACATCGTCGAGAACATGATCAAGGGCCGTATCAACAAGTTCCTGGCAGAAGCCAGCCTGGTTGAGCAAGCGTTCATCATGGACCCGGAAGTCAAGGTCGGTGACCTGGTCAAGAAAGCCGGTGCTGAAATCGTTTCCTTCGTACGTTACGAAGTGGGCGAGGGCATCGAGAAAGCCGAGAACGACTTCGCTGCCGAAGTCGCTGCTCAGGTTGCTGCCAGCAAGCAGTAACAGGCGTCTAAGCTAGTGCCCCAGAAGAGGCTGCCCGCTCACGCGCGCGGCCTCTTTTTCAAATGGGATTTTTTTCCAAACGACGGTTGGTGCGCAGGGCACGAACGGTCGTGAGCGCTGTCGAAGCGCTCGATATGCGCGAGCCAAAGGGTTCGCACGTTTTCTTACGCCGCAGGAGAGACTGGTAATGGCTCAGCAGGTGAGTGGTCGTCAACCGCGCTATAAGCGCATTCTGCTCAAACTTAGCGGCGAGGCCCTGATGGGGTCTGAAGATTTTGGCATCGACCCCAAGGTGCTCGATCGCATGGCGCTGGAAGTCGGCCAACTGGTCGGTATCGGCGTGCAGGTCGGTGTGGTGATTGGTGGTGGCAACCTGTTCCGTGGCGCTGCGCTGAGCGCCGCTGGCATGGATCGGGTAACCGGCGATCACATGGGCATGCTGGCCACGGTGATGAACGCCCTGGCCATGCGCGATGCGCTGGAGCGCTCCAACATCCCCGCGCTGGTCATGTCGGCCATCTCGATGGTCGGGGTTACCGACCACTACGATCGCCGCAAGGCCATGCGCCACCTGAAAACCGGTGAGGTGGTGATTTTCGCCGCTGGCACTGGCAACCCATTCTTCACCACCGACTCTGCCGCCTGTCTGCGCGGTATCGAGATCGATGCCGATGTGGTGCTGAAGGCAACCAAGGTGGATGGTGTGTACACTGCCGATCCATTCAAGGATCCGCACGCGGAAAAATTCGATCGCCTCACCTATGACGAGGTGCTGGATCGCAAGTTGGGCGTGATGGATCTGACGGCCATTTGTCTGTGCCGTGACCACAATATGCCACTGCGTGTTTTCAACATGAACAAGCCGGGTGCCCTGCTCAATGTCGTGGTGGGTGGTGCCGAAGGTACTTTGGTCGAGGAAAGTAAAGAATGATCAACGAAATCAAGAAAGACGCCCAGGTACGCATGCAGAAGAGCCTGGAATCGCTGGCCCACGCATTCAGCCGCATCCGCACCGGCCAGGCCCACCCGAGCATTCTCGGCGGCGTGATGGTGCCTTACTACGGTGCCGATACACCGTTGAATCAGGTTGCCAGCGTGACCGTGAAGGATTCGCGCACCCTGCAGGTCGTGGCGTTCGAACGCAACATGCTGGCTGCCGTGGACAAGGCGATCCAGAGCTCCGGCCTGGGGTTCAACCCGACCAACCTTGGCGAGCTGCTGCTGATCTCCATGCCGGCACTGACCGAAGAAACCCGCAGGGGCTTCACCAAGCAGGCGCGTGACGCTGCGGAAGACGGCCGTGTGGCCGTGCGCAATATTCGTCGTGATGCCCTGAGCCAGCTCAAGGATCTGGTCAAGGAAAAGGAAATCAGCGAAGACGAAGAGCGTCGCGCTGCTGACGATATCCAGAAGCTGACCGACAAGTTCGTGGGCGAGATAGAAACTGCCGTCAAGCAGAAAGAAGCGGACCTGATGGCCGTTTAACGGCCAGGAAGTCGCCATGGACAATTCCAAAGTCGGTGCCGTGATGGCCGTTCCACGGCACGTGGCGATCATTATGGACGGTAACAACCGCTGGGCGCGCAAGCGCCTGCTGCCTGGCGTGGCCGGGCACAAGGCGGGTGTCGATGCGGTGCGTGCGGTCATCGAGGTGTGCGCCGAGTCCGGGGTCGAGGTGTTGACCCTGTTCGCGTTTTCCAGTGAGAACTGGCAGCGTCCCGCCGAAGAGGTCGGGGCGCTGATGGAGCTGTTTCTCAGTGCGTTGCGCCGGGAAACCCGCAAGCTCGACGAGAACGGCATCAGCCTGCGTATCATCGGGGACCGTTCGCGCTTCCATCCTGAGCTCCAGGCTGCCATGCGGGAGGCCGAGTCCAGGACATCTGGTGGTGCTGGCGAAAAGCGCTTCATCCTGCAGATCGCAGCGAACTACGGTGGTCAGTGGGATATCGCCCAGGCTGCCCAGCGCCTCGCTCGCGAGGTTCAGGGCGGGCACCTGCAGCCTGAGGACATTACCCCTGGTCTGCTGCAAAGCTGCCTGGTCACCGGTGAGCTGCCCTTGCCCGACCTGTGTATCCGCACCGGCGGTGAGCATCGGGTGAGCAATTTTCTGCTCTGGCAAATAGCCTACAGTGAGTTGTATTTCTCCGACCTGCTGTGGCCGGACTTCAAGCACGACGCCATGCGCGCAGCGCTGGCGGATTTTGCCAAGCGTCAGCGGCGCTTCGGCAAAACCAGTGAACAAGTAGAAGCCGAGGCCCGCGCCTGATGCTCAAGCAACGAATCATCACGGCGCTGATCCTGCTGCCGATCGCCCTTGCAGGCTTTTTTCTGCTCGAGGGCGGCGCGTTCGCGCTGTTCATCGCTGCCGTGGTGGTGCTTGGTGCCTGGGAGTGGGCGCGCCTGGCCGGTTTCGCCACGCAGTCATTGCGTATTGGCTACGCGGCGCTGGTGGCGGTGCTGCTATATGTGTTGCATGGTTTGCCCGCGCTGGCGCCCTGGCTTCTGGGTGTTGGCGTGCTGTGGTGGGTGTTCGCGACCTTTCTGGTGCTCAATTATCCGCACAGCAGCCGCTACTGGGGTGGCCTGCCGGGGCGCCTGTTGATCGGTCTGCTGATTCTGTTGCCCGCCTGGCAAGGGCTGGTGGTGGTGAAACAGTGGCAGCTGGCCAACTGGCTGATTCTGGCCGTGATGGCGCTGGTCTGGGTGGCGGATATCGGTGCCTATTTTTCGGGTAAAAGATTCGGCAAGCGCAAGCTGGCCCCGCATGTCAGTCCGGGCAAGAGCTGGGAAGGTCTGATTGGCGGTCTGCTGCTCAGTCTGCTGCTGACCGTGGTCGTTGGTCTGTATCGTGACTGGTCGTTCGGCGAATTCCTGCTGGCTCTACCGGCTGCGGCTCTGGTGGTGCTGATTTCCGTGGTTGGCGATCTCACCGAAAGCATGTTCAAGCGTCAGTCCGGCATCAAGGACAGCAGCAATCTGCTGCCCGGTCATGGTGGCGTACTCGATCGCATCGACAGCCTCACTGCAGCGGTGCCGGTGTTCGCCGTACTGCTGTGGCTCGCTGGCTGGGGTGCGCTGTGAGTCAGGTGCAGCGCATTACCGTGCTTGGCGCCACGGGCTCGATCGGCCTCAGTACACTCGACGTCATCGCCCGTCATCCTGACCGTTATCAGGTTTTGGCGCTGACCGCGTTCAGCCGCGTGGCGGAGCTGGAGGCCCTGTGCGTTATCCATCGGCCGAGCTTCGCCGTCGTTGCGGATGTGCAGGCGGCGAATGATCTGCAGGCTCGCCTGCGTCTCGCCGGCCTCGCGACTCACGTGCTGTTTGGCGAGGCAGGGTTGTGCGAGGTATCGGCGCATGCCGAGGTGGACGCCGTGATGGCGGCCATCGTCGGTGCGGCAGGCCTCAAGCCCACGCTGGCGGCGGTGGAGGCGGGCAAGAAGGTGCTGCTGGCCAACAAGGAGGCGCTGGTGATGTCGGGCGCGCTGTTCATGCGTGCCGTACGGCAGAGTGGTGCCGTGCTGCTGCCTATCGACAGTGAGCACAACGCGATTTTCCAGTGCCTGCCGCAGGATTACGCCCGTGGCCTGCAGCCGGTTGGCGTGCGTCGCATCCTGCTGACCGCGTCCGGTGGCCCGTTTCGAGAAACCACGCCCGAGGCGCTGCATGCAGTGACTCCCGAACAGGCTTGCGCTCATCCCAACTGGTCGATGGGGCGCAAGATTTCCGTCGACTCGGCCAGCATGATGAACAAGGGGCTGGAGCTGATCGAGGCCTGCTGGCTGTTCGATGCGCGCCCTGATCAGGTCGAAGTGGTCATCCACCCGCAGAGCGTCATCCATTCGCTGGTCGATTATGTCGACGGCTCGGTACTCGCCCAGTTGGGTAATCCCGACATGCGTACCCCCATCGCCCACGCCTTGGCGTGGCCGCAGCGCATCGATTCCGGTGTCGCGCCGCTGGATCTGCTGAAGATTGCGCGGCTTGATTTTCAGGCCCCCGACGACGTGCGCTTCCCGTGCCTGCGCCTGGCGCGTCAGGCGGCGGAGGCAGGTGGTAGTGCCCCGGCCATGCTCAATGCTGCGAATGAAGTCGCCGTGGCGGCGTTTCTCGAACGGCGGATTCGCTTTACCGATATCGCGCGTATCATTGACGGCGTTCTCGAAGCCGAGCCGGCTGTCGCGGTCGAGTGTCTCGACGCCGTGCTCGAGGCCGACCGCCGTGCGCGGGAGTTGGCTGGGCAGTGGTTGAATCGTGGAGAGGTGGCATGAGCGCACTGTATATGATCGTCGGTACCCTGATTGCGCTCGGGGTGCTGGTGACCTTTCATGAGTACGGTCATTTCTGGGTGGCCCGACGCTGCGGCGTCAAGGTGCTGCGTTTCTCGGTAGGCTTCGGCACGCCGCTGGTGCGCTGGCATGATCGCCAGGGCACCGAATTCGTGATCGCCGCCATCCCGCTCGGTGGCTACGTGAAAATGCTCGACGAGCGTGAGGGCGATGTGCCCCCGGCGTTGGCCGAGCAGTCGTTCAATCGCAAGACCGTCGGGCAGCGTATCGCCATCGTGGCCGCTGGCCCGGCGGCCAACTTCGCATTGGCGCTGGTGTTCTTCTGGCTGGTGGCCATGCTGGGCAGCCAGCAGGTGCGCCCGGTCATCGGCGCCGTGGAGTCCGGCAGCCTGGCGCAAGTCGCCGGTTTGCAGGCGGGCGAAGAAATCGTTTCGATCAACGGCAAGGCGACTGTGGGCTGGTCGGCGGTCAATCTGCAGCTGGTACGTCGCCTTGGCGAAAGTGGCGAGCTGATGATTGCCACCCGGAATGTCGACGGCGGTGCTGACACCCTGCATCGTGTCGAACTGGATAACTGGCTGCGTGGCGCCAATGAGCCGGACCCGATCGCTTCGCTGGGTATTCGCCCCTGGCGTCCGAGCCTGGAGCCGGTGTTGGCCGAGTTCGACCCCGAGGGGCCTGCGCAGGCTGCTGGCCTGCGTGCTGGCGACCGCCTGCTGGCGCTGAACGAGCAGCCGCTGGTCGATTGGCAGGATCTGGTCGACCGTGTGCGTGGGTTGCCAGGGCAGTCGGTATCCTTGTCGCTGGAGCGTGATGGGCAGCGTCTGGATGTGCCCGTCACTCTGGCCCGGCGTGGTGAAGGCGACGCGGCCAGCGGTTATCTGGGCGCCGGCGTCGCGTCCGCTCAGTGGCCGCCTGAAATGCTTCGCGAGGTCAGTTATGGTCCGCTGGAGGCTGTCGGTGAAGGCGTGTCGCGCACCTGGACAATGAGCGTTCTGACCCTCGATTCGCTGAAGAAAATGCTGTTCGGCGAGCTCTCGGTAAAAAACTTGAGCGGGCCGATAACCATTGCTAAAGTGGCGGGCGCTTCGGCCGAGTCAGGCCTCGGGGACTTCCTGAATTTCCTCGCCTACCTGAGTATCAGCCTGGGTGTTCTCAATTTGCTGCCCATTCCTGTGCTGGATGGGGGGCATCTGCTTTATTACCTGGTCGAGTGGGTGCGGGGTCGTCCCCTCTCCGAGCGGGTGCAGGGTTGGGGGATGCAGATTGGTATCAGCCTGGTGATCGGGGTGATGCTGCTGGCTCTGGTCAATGACCTTGGGCGCCTGTGACCTCTGCTGAATTACATATCTTTCGTCTCGAACGACTGATTTCTTATCGTTAGTTGGAATAAGAAAGGACTTCATGAAACGTCTGCTGCTACCTGCGGTTCTTGCCGCATTGATGATCGCCGAAGTTCACGCCGAGTCCTTCACCATCTCCGATATTCGCGTTAACGGCCTGCAACGCGTCTCCGCGGGCAGCCTGTTTGGTGCGCTGCCCCTGAACGTCGGCGAGTCGGCCGACGATCGCACGCTGGTCGAAGCGACCCGTGAGCTGTTCAAGACCGGTTTCTTCCAGGATATCCAGCTGGGTCGTGACGGCAACGTGCTGGTCATCACCGTGGTCGAGCGTCCGTCGATTTCCAGCATCGAAATCGAAGGCAACAAGGCCATCAGCAGTGATGACCTGCTCAAGGGCCTGAATCAGTCCGGCCTGGCCGAGGGCGAGATCTTCCAGCGCGCGACCCTCGAAGGCGTGCGTAACGAGCTGCAGCGCCAGTACGTGGCCCAGGGTCGTTATTCCGCCGAGATCGATGCCGAAGTGATTCCGCAGCCGCGCAACCGTGTGGCACTGAAGATCAACATCAACGAAGGCACCGTTGCAGCCATCCAGCACATCAACGTGGTGGGCAACAATGTCTTCTCCGATGAAGACCTCAACGATCTGTTCGAGCTGAAGACCACCAACTGGCTGTCGTTCTTCCGCAACGACGACAAGTACGCCCGTGAAAAACTGTCCGGTGACCTCGAGCGCCTGCGTTCCTATTATCTGGACCGCGGCTACATCAACATGGACATCACCTCCACCCAGGTGTCCATCACGCCGGACAAGAAACACGTCTACATCACCGTCAACGTCGATGAAGGCGAGAAATACACCGTCCGCGACGTGAAACTCTCCGGTGACCTCAAGGTGCCGGAAGAAGAAGTTCGTGCGCTGCTGTTGGTCAAGGAAGGCCAGGTGTTTTCCCGCAAGGTCATGACCACCACCAGCGAGCTGATCACCCGCCGTCTGGGTAACGAGGGTTACACCTTCGCCAACGTCAACGGCGTGCCCGAGCCCCATGATGACGACAACTCGGTATCGATCACCTTCGTCGTCGATCCGGGCAAGCGGGCCTACGTCAATCGCGTCAACTTCCGTGGCAACACCAAGACCGAAGACGAAGTGCTGCGTCGTGAAATGCGACAGATGGAAGGTGGTTGGGCTTCGACCTACCTGATCGACCAGTCCAAGGTTCGTCTGGAACGTCTGGGCTTCTTCAAGGAAGTGAACGTCGAGACCCCGCAAGTGCCGGGCACCGATGACCAGATCGACGTCAACTACAGCGTCGAAGAGCAGGCTTCCGGTTCCATCACCGCCAGCGTCGGTTTCGCCCAGAACGCCGGTCTGATCCTCGGTGGTTCGATCACCCAGAACAACTTCCTGGGTAGTGGTAATCGTGTCAGCCTCGGCCTGACTCGCAGCGAATACCAGAGCCGCTACAACTTCAGCTTCGTCGATCCCTACTGGACCGAAGATGGCGTGAGCCTGGGCTACAACGCCTTCTACCGCACCACCGACTACGACGAGCTCGATGTCGATGTATCCAGCTACTCGGTCGACAGCCTGGGCGCCGGTATCAACATCGGTTACCCGATCAGCGAGACCGCGCGCCTGACCTACGGCCTGACCGTGCAGCAGGACGAGATCAACACCGGCCGCTACACCGTCGACGAGATCTTCGACTTCACCCGTCAGGAAGGCGAGAAGTACCTGAACTTCAAGGCATCCGTCGGCTGGTCCGAGTCCACCCTGAACCGTGGCGTGCTGGCCAACCGCGGCCACTCGCAGAGCCTGGTGTTCGAAACCACCGTGCCGGGTAGCGACCTGTCGTTCTACAAGCTCGACTACCGTGGCCAGGTCTTCAAGCCGCTGACCGATACCTACACCATGCGTTTCCATACCCAGCTGGGTTACGGCGGCGCGTTCGGTTCCACCAGCAAGCTGCCGTTCTACGAGAACTACTACGCCGGTGGTTTCAACTCGGTTCGCGGTTTCGAAGACAGCAGCCTCGGCCCGCGCAGTACGCCGAGCACTGGTACGAACGCTGGAACCCTGGCCGACCCGGATCAGGATCCGTTGCCGTTCGGTGGTAACGTGTTGATTCAGGGCGGTGCAGAGCTGCTGTTCCCACTGCCGTTCGTCAAGGATCAGCGTTCGCTGCGTACCGCTCTGTTCTGGGACGTGGGTAACGTGTTCGATACCGACTGCAGCTCCGGGCAGAAACGTCGTGGCGACAGCTGTGACATCGATTTCGGCAACCTGGCCAGCTCGGTTGGTGTCGGTGTCACCTGGATCACTGCGCTCGGTCCGTTGAGCTTCAGCCTGGCGATGCCGGTGAAGAAACCGGACGACGCCGATACCCAGGTATTCCAGTTCTCCCTCGGCCAGACGTTCTAAGCGTCTGCTCATGAATCACGAAGACAGTTTTTCTGCAGGAGTTACACCGTGCGTAAGTTGACTCAACTGGTTCTGTTAAGCGCTGCTCTGCTGGCCACCCCGGCATTCGCGGAAATGAAGGTTGCGGTACTCAATTATCAAATGGCCCTGCTCGAGTCCGATGCGGCCAAGCGTTACGCCGTGGACGCCGAGAAGAAATTCGGCCCCCAACTGAACAAGCTCAAGACGCTGGAAAGCGACGCCAAGCGCATTCAGGATCGTATCGTCAAAGACGGTGAGAAGATGCAGACCGCCGAGCGCGAGCGTCTCGAGCTGGACTTCAAGCAGAAGGCACGTGACTTCCAGTTCCAGTCCAAGGAGCTGAACGAGGCCAAGGCCGTCGCTGACCGCGACATGCTCAAGAAGCTCAAGCCCAACCTGGACAAGGCCGTTGAAGAGGTCATCAAGTCCGGCAACTTCGATCTGGTGCTCGAGCGTGGTGCGGTGATCGATGTCAAACCCCAGTTCGACATCACCCGCCAGGTCATCGAGCGCATGAACCAGATGCGTTGATGATGTCCACACCTGTATTCACCCTCGGTCAACTGGCCGAGCGGTTGGGCGCCACCTTGCGTGGCGCTGCGGATCAGACGGTCGACGGGCTGGCAACCTTACAGGATGCCGGCCCGTCTCAGCTGACGTTCCTGTCGAACGCTCAGTACCGCAAGCACCTGCCTAGCTGCCAAGCCGCCGCGGTACTGCTGACTGCTGCTGACGCCGAAGGCTTCGCCGGCAATACGTTGATCGTGGCCAACCCCTACCTGGCCTACGCGTCGCTGTCCCACCTGTTCGATCGCAAGCCCAGGGCTGCGGCGGGGATTCATCCCACCGCCCTGGTGGCTGACGATGCTCAGGTGGACCCGAGCGCTGCGATCGGACCATTCGTGGTGATCGAGAGTGGCGCGAAGGTTGGTGCAGGTGTGTCGCTGGGCGCGCATTGCGTGGTCGGTGCGCGCTCCGAGATCGGAGAGGGTGGCTGGCTGGCACCAAGGGTGACCCTGTACCACGATGTGCGTATCGGCAAGCGTGTGGTCATTCAGTCGGGTGCAGTGATCGGTGGTGAGGGCTTCGGCTTCGCCAACGAGAAGGGCGTTTGGCAAAAGATCGCCCAGATCGGTGGCGTCAGCATCGGCGACGACGTCGAGATCGGCGCCAACACCACGCTGGATCGCGGTGCGCTGTCCGACACCCGCATCGGCAACGGTGTGAAGCTGGATAACCAGATCATGATCGCGCACAACGTGCAGGTCGGTGACAACACGGCGATGGCAGCATGCGTCGGTATTTCCGGCAGCACGTCGATCGGCAAGAACTGCATGATCGCTGGTGGCGTTGGCATGGTTGGGCACATCGATGTGTGCGACGGGGTATTCGTGACCGGCATGACCATGGTCACGCGCTCGATCACCGAGCCGGGGGCGTATTCATCCGGGACGGCCATGCAACCTGCAGGCGAGTGGAAGAAGAGCGTGGCGCGCATCCGCCAGCTGGACGACATGGCACGGCGTGTGAAGCAGTTGGAAAAACAGCTGAATGCCGTGACCTCGAGCGGGAATGCCTCATCTGATGCCTGAGCATGGCTGATGCCGTGCTCTATTCTTTTTATTACGGGCTTCTCTGGAAATGATGGACATCAACGAAATTCGCGAGTACTTGCCGCACCGTTACCCGTTCCTGCTGGTGGACCGGGTCACGGATCTGGATCTTGAAGGCAAGAGCGTTCGTGCCTATAAGAATGTCAGCGTCAACGAGCCATTCTTCAACGGCCATTTCCCCGAGCATCCGATCATGCCAGGTGTCCTCATCATCGAGGCCATGGCACAGGCGGCCGGTATTCTGGGCTTCAAGATGATGGACGTGAAGCCTGCCGACGGTACGCTCTATTATTTCGTTGGCTCGGATAAGCTACGCTTCCGTCAGCCGGTAGTGCCTGGCGACCAGCTGATTCTCGAGGCCAAGTTCCTCAGCAGCAAGCGCAGCATCTGGAAGTTCGAATGCAAAGCCACGGTCGATGGCAAGGAAGTGTGCTCGGCCGAAATCATCTGTGCGGAACGCAAGTTATGAGTTTGATTGACCCTCGCGCCATCATCGATCCCAGCGCCAAGCTGGCTGACGACGTCGTCGTCGGCCCTTGGTCGATCATCGGGGCCGACGTAGAAATTGGCGAGGGCAGCGTGCTGGGTCCCAACGTGATCATCAAGGGACCGACCCGAATCGGGAAGCACAACAAGATCTATCAGTTCGCCTCGCTTGGCGAAGATACCCCTGATCGCAAGTACAAGGGCGAACCTACTCGCCTGGTCATCGGTGACCACAACATCATCCGTGAAGGCGTGACCATGCACCGGGGCACCATTCAGGATCGTGACGAAACCACCATCGGTGACCACAACCTGATCATGGCCTATGCCCATATCGGTCACGACAGCGTCGTCGGTAACAACTGCATTCTGGTCAACAACGTGGCACTGGCCGGTCACGTGCACATCGGTGACTGGGCGATTCTGTCCGGCTACACCCTCGTGCACCAGTTCTGCCATATCGGTGCGCATGCCTTCGCCGGCATGGGCGCGGCGATCGGCAAGGACGTTCCGGCTTACGTTACCGTTTCCGGCAACCCTGCCGAGGCCCGTAGCATGAACTTCGAAGGCCTGCGCCGTCGTGGCTTCAGCTCCGAGGCCATGCAGGCCCTGCGGCGTGCCTACAAGATCGTCTACCGCCAGGGTTTCACCATCGAGGAAGCGCTGGTCGAGCTGGAAGACGTGGCCGCCCAGTTCTCCGAAGTAGCGGTGTTCCGTGACTCCATCCTCACCTCCAGCCGCGGCATCACCCGCTGACCCATGGCTGAGGTATTGCGTGTCGCGCTGGTCGCCGGCGAGGCATCCGGCGATATTCTGGGTTCAGGCCTGATGCAGGCCCTGAAGGCACAGCACCCCAATGTGGAGTTCATCGGCGTGGGCGGCCCACGCATGCAGGCCGAGGGCCTGGTCAGCGACTTTCCCATGGAGCGCCTTGCGGTCATGGGGCTGGTCGAAGTGCTGGGTCGTTTACCCGAGCTGCTGTCGCGCCGTCGCCGGCTGATCGCCAGTCTCATCGCGCGCAAGCCCGATGTATTCATCGGTATCGACGCACCGGATTTCACCTTGGGTGTCGAACTGAAGCTGCGGCGTGCCGGAATTCGTACCGTGCATTACGTCAGCCCATCGGTGTGGGCCTGGCGGCAGAAGCGCGTGCTGAAGATTCGCGAAGCCTGCGACCTGATGCTCACCCTGTTTCCTTTCGAGGCGCAGTTCTACGAGGCGCATCAGGTCCCTGTGTGCTTCGTCGGCCATCCGCTGGCAGATGCCATCCCGTTGCAGGCCGATCGCGCTGCGGCTCGCGAACTGCTCGGGCTGCCTCTCGAGGCTCCTGTGGTGGCCTTGCTGCCAGGTAGCCGCGGCGGTGAAGTGTCGCGTCTGGGCAGCCTGTTTCTCGATGCGGCGGAGCGTCTGCGTGCGCTGCGTCCGGGTGTACGCTTCGTATTGCCCTGTGCCAGCCCGGAACGTCGCCAACAGCTCGAGCAGATGCTCGGCGGTCGGGATTTGCCGCTGCAGTTGCTCGACGGTCGCTCCCACGATGCCCTGGCAGCCTGCGATGCCGTGCTGATCGCGTCCGGCACCGCTACCCTCGAGGCGCTGCTGTACAAGCGCCCGATGGTGGTGGCCTATCGTGTGGCGCCGATGACTTTCAGCATTCTCAAACGCCTGGTGAAGAGCCCGTACATCTCGCTGCCCAACCTGCTCGCGCAGCGCCTGCTGGTACCCGAGCTGATCCAGGACGCGGCCACCGCCGATGCCCTGGCTCGGACGGTGGCACCGCTGCTGGTCGATGGCGACGTGCAGACCGAGGGCTTCGATGCCATTCACCGCACCCTGCGACGCGGCGCCTCCGAGCGCGCGGCTGCCGCGGTGCTCGATCTGCTGGGGCGTCGCTGATGCAAATGGGGCTGGATTTTTCGACCGTCGAAGAACTGGTCGCCGGTGTCGACGAAGTCGGCCGTGGCCCTTTGTGTGGCGCAGTGGTCACCGCCGCGGTGATTCTCGACCCGGCACGGCCGATCCTCGGTCTCAACGACTCCAAGAAACTCAGCGAGGCCCGGCGCGAGAAGCTGTTCGATGAAATCCGCGAAAAGGCCCTGGCCTGGTGCATTGCCCGCGCTGACGTGGAAGAGATCGACCGCCTGAATATCCTGCATGCCACCATGCTTGCCATGCAGCGTGCCGTCGAGGGCCTGAGCGTAACGCCAAAACTGGCGCTGATCGACGGCAATCGCTGCCCGAAACTCTCTGTGCCCAGTGCGCCGGTGGTCGGTGGCGATGCTCAGGTGCCGGCCATCGCCGCGGCCTCGATTCTCGCCAAGGTCAGTCGCGATCGCGAGATGCGTGAGCTCGACGCGCTGTATCCGGGTTATGGCATCGCCCTGCACAAGGGTTATCCGACGCCCGTGCACCTCGAGGCCCTGATGCGCCTGGGCCCGACCCCCATCCATCGGCGCTCCTTCGCGCCGGTACGCCGATTGCTGGAAGCCACTGGAGCGGACTGAGCCTACTCAGGACGCTGTCCATCCTTCCAGTTACGGTACAATCCGCGTTTTGTCGCTTTTCCTGCAGGGCTTCTTCATGGCTGTTTCTTTCGTTCATCTTCGCCTGCACACCGAATACTCTCTGGTCGACGGACTGGTTCGCGTCAAACCTCTGGTCAAGGCCGTGGCCGGCTCGGGCATGCCGGCGGTGGCGGTCACCGACATGAGCAACATGTGCTCGTTGGTGAAGTTCTACAAAGCCGCCATGGGCGCCGGTATCAAGCCGATCTGTGGTGCCGATATCTGGCTTGCCAGCGCTTACGAAGACGGCCCGCTGACCCGCATGACTCTGTTGGCGATGAACCCCAAGGGCTATCGCAACCTCACCGAGCTGGTTTCCCGTGGCTGGAGTGAAGGGCAGAGCAATGATCTGGTGATCATCCAGCGTGACTGGGTGAAAGCTGCCAGCGAGGGCCTGATCGCCCTGTCCGGTGCCAAGGAAGGTGAAATCGGCCATGCGCTGCTCGATGGCGAGCTGGCTCGGGCCGAAGCGTTGCTGCAGGAATGGCAGGCCGTGTTCCCGGAGCGTTTCTATCTGGAAGTGCAGCGCACCAGCCGCGTCAATGACGAAGAGCACGTGCATGCAGCCGTGGCCCTGGCTGATAGGCAGGGGGCTCCGCTGGTCGCTACCAACGATGTGCGCTTCCTCAAGCAGGGTGACTTCGAGGCCCACGAAACTCGCGTCTGCATTGGTGAAAGCCGCATTCTCGACGACCCGCGCCGGCCACGTATCTACTCCGACCAGCAGTACCTGAAGTCGCCACAAGAGATGGCCGAGCTGTTCAGCGATCTTCCCGACGCGCTGGAAAACACCGTCGAGATCGCCAAACGCTGCAATATCGAGGTTCTGCTCGGCAAGTACTTCCTGCCTGACTTCCCCGTGCCGGAAGGCATGACCATCGACGAGTACTTCCGCAAGGTGTCGTTCGACGGCCTGGAGGAGCGCCTCGAGGTGCTGCTGCCCAAGGACACCCCGGACTACGACGCGAAGAAGCAGGTCTATATCGATCGGCTGAATTTCGAGCTGGATATCATCATCCAGATGGGCTTCCCCGGCTACTTCCTGATCGTTATGGACTTCATCCAGTGGGCCAAGAGCAACGGCGTGCCGGTCGGTCCTGGGCGGGGTTCAGGTGCCGGTTCGCTGGTGGCCTACGTGCAGAAGATCACCGACCTCGATCCGTTGGCCTACGACCTGCTGTTCGAGCGCTTCCTCAACCCCGAACGTGTATCCATGCCCGACTTCGACGTCGACTTCTGCATGGATGGCCGTGACCGGGTCATCGATTACGTGGCCGAGAAGTACGGCCGTAACGCGGTGAGCCAGATCATCACCTTCGGTTCGATGGCGGCCAAGGCGGTGGTGCGTGACGTGGCGCGGGTGCAGGGCAAGTCCTACGGCCTGGCGGATCGCCTGTCGAAGATGATTCCGTTCGAAGTCGGCATGACCCTGGAAAAGGCCTTCGAGATGGAGGAACCGCTGCGCGATTTCCTCAAGAACGACGAAGAGGCAGCCGAGATCTGGGACATGTCCCTGAAGCTCGAGGGCATCGTGCGCGGTACCGGCAAGCACGCCGGGGGCGTGGTGATCGCACCGACCAAGTTGACCGACTTTTCGCCTATCGCCTGCGATGAAGAGGGCGCCGGGCTGGTGACACAGTTCGACAAGGACGATGTCGAGCAAGCCGGCCTGGTGAAGTTCGACTTCCTCGGCCTGCGTACCCTGACCATCATCAAGTGGGCCCTGGAAACCATCCACCGCGACCAGCGTGCGGCGGGCGAGCCGGAAGAGAATCTGGTCAACATCGATTTCATCCCGCTGGATGACAAGCCGACCTATCAGATGCTGCAGAAGGCGGAGACCACCGCGGTCTTCCAGCTCGAATCGCGCGGCATGAAGGAGCTGATCAAGAAGCTCAAGCCCGACTGCCTGGAAGACATGATCGCTCTGGTGGCGTTGTTCCGTCCTGGTCCGTTGCAGTCCGGCATGGTGGATGACTTCATCAACCGCAAGCACGGTCGTGCCGAACTGTCCTATCCGCATCCTGATTACCAGTACGCGGGCCTGGAGCCGGTACTCAAGCCGACCTACGGGATCATCCTCTACCAGGAACAGGTCATGCAGATCGCCCAGGTCATGGGCGGTTATACCCTCGGCCAGGCGGACATGCTGCGCCGTGCCATGGGCAAGAAGAAGCCCGAGGAAATGGCCAAGCAGCGTGGTGGTTTCATCGAAGGCTGTGCCAACAACAATATCGATGCCGAGCTGGCGGGCAACATCTTCGACCTGGTGGAAAAGTTCGCCGGTTATGGTTTCAACAAGTCTCACTCGGCGGCCTATGGCCTGGTTTCCTACCAGACCGCCTGGCTGAAGGCGCATTACCCGGCGCCGTTCATGGCTGCGGTACTGTCGGCGGACATGCACAACACCGACAAGGTGGTGATCCTCATCGAGGAATGCCGCAACATGAAGTTGCGCATCGATCCGCCAGATGTGAACGCCTCCGAGTTCAAGTTCACCGTCAGTCATGACGCGAACGACGTGCCGCGGATTCTTTATGGCCTGGGCGCGGTCAAGGGTGTTGGCGAAGGCCCGGTCGAGGCGATTGTCGAGGCGCGTCAGGACGGCCCGTTCAAGGATCTGTTCGACTTCTGCTCGCGGGTCGACCTCAAGCGCATCAACAAACGCACCATGGATGCATTGATCCGCAGTGGTGCGCTGGATCGTCTGGGGCCGCACTTTTACGACGAGCTCAAGGCCTATCAGGCCAATATCGACCGCAATCGTGCGGTGTTGCTGTCGGCGATGGAGGAGGCCGTTCAGGCCGCCGAGCAGACCGCGCGCAGTCATGATAGTGGCCATATGGATCTGTTCGGCGGCGTGTTCGCCAGCCCCGAGGCGGACGTTTACGCCAACCATCACCGCGCCAAGGAGCTATCGCTCAAAGAGCGACTCAAGGGCGAGAAGGACACCCTGGGCCTTTATCTGACCGGCCACCCGATCGACGAGTACGAAAGCGAAGTGCGGCGTTTCGCCCGCCAGCGCATCGTCGATCTCAAGCCGGCACGTGACACCCAGACCGTCGCCGGCCTGATCGTCAACCTGCGGGTGATGAAGAACAAGAAGGGCGACAAGATGGGGTTCATCACCCTGGACGACCGTTCCGGGCGTATCGAGGCCTCGCTGTTCGCCGATGCCTTCGCCAGCAACCAGGCGCTGCTGCAGAGCGATGCTCTGGTGGTGGTGGAAGGGGAAGTCAGCAACGACGACTTCTCCGGTGGCATGCGTTTGCGCGCCAAGCGAGTGATGAGTCTCGAGGAGGCGCGTACCGGGCTGGCCGAGAGTTTGCGCGTTCGCGTGCAGGCCACTGCCTTGAAGGGTGATCGTCTACGCTGGCTGGGTGAGCTGTGCCGTCGTCACCGTGGCGCCTGCCCGATCACCGTGGACTACACCGGTGCCGATGCCAAAGCCTTGCTGCAGTTTGGCGAGGACTGGCGAATCGACCCGGCCGACAGCTTGATTCAAGCTTTGCGTGACCAGTTCGGACGAGAAAACGTCTTCCTGCAATACCGCTAGAATTGCGGTGCTGAAATGCGGGGCCAAGGCTCCGCACGAAGCCCGTGACACTGCATGATCGCCGCCGACGCGACCGAACCCCTCCGGGTTTGGCTGCCGAGTGAATGCCAAGGTGCATTCGCTGGCAGATTCGCTGCCGGAAGTGCCTTGCAAGTGTCGACCTGAATGCGCCTGTTCCTATAAGGTAGGCGCCAAATGGATACACGCTCCCCGGCCCTGTGGCCGTCGACGCATGACGGATGCCTATGAACCCGAATTATCTCGATTTCGAACAGCCGATTGCCGACCTGCAAGCCAAGATCGAAGAGCTTCGCCTGGTTGGTAATGACAACTCCCTGAACATCGGCGACGAAATCGCCCGTCTGCAGGACAAGAGCAGTACGCTGACCGAGAGCATCTTCGGCAATCTGACCAGTTGGCAGATCGCCAGGCTTGCCCGTCACCCGCAGCGGCCTTATACCCTGGACTACCTGCAACACATCTTCACCGAGTTCGACGAGCTGCACGGTGATCGTCATTTCTCCGACGACGCCGCCATCGTTGGTGGCGTTGCGCGCCTCAATGGCCAGCCGGCCATGGTCATCGGCCACCAGAAGGGCCGTGAGGTTCGCGAGAAGGTACGTCGCAACTTCGGCATGCCGCGTCCTGAAGGTTACCGCAAGGCCTGTCGCCTGATGGAAATGGCCGAGCGCTTCAAGATGCCGATCCTGACCTTCATCGACACCCCGGGCGCCTACCCGGGTATCGATGCCGAAGAGCGCGGCCAGAGCGAAGCGATCGCCTGGAACCTGCGTGTCATGGCGCGTCTGAAAACGCCGATCATCTCCACCGTCATCGGTGAGGGTGGTTCCGGTGGTGCACTGGCCATTGGCGTGTGCGACAACCTGAACATGCTGCAGTATTCGACCTATGCGGTGATTTCGCCGGAAGGTTGTGCGTCGATCCTGTGGAAAACCGCCGAAAAGGCACCGGACGCCGCTGAAGCCATGGGTATCACCGCCGAGCGCCTGAAGGGCCTGGGCATCGTCGACAAGGTGATCGCCGAGCCTCTGGGTGGTGCGCACCGTGATCCGGCCGCTGCCGCTGAATCCATCCGCCAGGTCCTGAGCGCTCAGCTCGAGGATCTCGGCAAACTCGATACCGATGCCCTGCTGGCGCGTCGTTACGAGCGTCTGATGAGCTACGGTATCGCCTGATGCCGGTTTGCCCCGCAGGCATGCGAGTCGCCGTGCTGGCGACGCGCATGCCTGCGGGGTCGCTTCGCTGAACCGCCGCATGCCCCTCGAATCGGCTCTGCTCGCGCGCCTCGCTCCGTGGCGTGAGGCATCTTCCTGGCGAGTCGCTTTCTCCGGCGGGCTCGACTCCACCGTGCTTCTGCACACGCTGGCAGTGGCTGCTCGAAGCCATGCGCTGCCCCCCATCTCCGCTATCCATGTGCATCACGGTTTGCAGGCCGCGGCTGACGCCTGGCCGCTGCATTGCCAGCGCCTGTGCGATGAGTTGGGCGTGCCGCTGCATGTCGAGCATGTGCAGGTCGCGCCGGGTGCCAGTTTGGAGCGAGCGGCGCGTGACGCTCGTTATGCTGCGTTTTCCGCGCGGCTGAATCCCGGGGAGGTACTGCTGCTCGCTCAGCATCAGGACGATCAGGCGGAGACCGTTCTCTATCGTCTGCTGCGTGGTGCTGGGGTGCGCGGTCTGGCGGCCATGGCGGCCAGCCGTGCGCTGGCCGCCGGGCATGCCGTGCGCCCCCTGCTGGACGTGCCGCGCAGCGCGCTGGAGGCTCATGCCGAGGCGCATGGGCTGCGCTGGGTGGAGGACCCGTCGAATGCCGACACCCGCCTTGCGCGCAATTTTTTACGTCGCGAGGTCCTGCCGCTCTTGCACAGGCATTGGCCTAAAGCATCCCAGGTACTGGCCCGTACCGCGGAGCATCAGGCCGAGGCGCTGGGGTTGCTGCAGGAGCTCGCCGAGCTCGATCTGCAGCGAGCCCAGGCGTCGCCGGCTTTCGATTGGCTAACCGTTCCCAGTCTGGATCTGCAGGCGTTGCGCGGACTTTCCGATGCCCGTCAACGCAACGTGCTGCGCCACTGGCTGGCGGATTTCACCCGCTTGCCCGATAGTCGCCATTGGCAGGGGTGGGTCGATCTGCGTGATGCGGGGCCCGACGCCAGCCCGGTCTGGCGACTGGAAAGCGGCGAGTTGCGACGTCATGGCGGTTGCCTGTTCTGGCTCGGTACTGGCTGGTCTGCAACCTGGTCGCGCCAGGCGCAGCCCTGGCCTCTGGTTGAGCAGCCACTGGCATTGCCGGGTAATGGTCGCGTCTGGCTCGAGGGCACCATACCGGAGGGGCGGTTGAGCGTCGGCTATCGTCAGGGCGGCGAGATTCTCGAGGTGCCAGGGCGCGGTCGGCGTGATCTCAAGCGTCTCCTGCAGGAAGCCGGTGTGCCCGAATTCGTCCGTGGGCGCATCCCGCTGCTGTTGTGCGACGGACGGCCCGTGGCGCTAGCCAATCTGCTCGCCAGCCCCGGTTGCGGTACGTTTCACTGGCAGCCAGCGCAGATCGATCGGCATCTTGCCGGGGCTGTCGACATACGCGCGTGAGGGCTGGCTGCCGCGTCGATGTCGCAGGCGCCAAGCCCCAGGCCAGAGGCTTTTCCGGGTTTCGTGCAAGTCTCGTCTCAGCAGCTTTTGCGCTGCTTCGGACTTCGTGTTCTTCCCCACTCAGGACGTTTCCGGTAGACTACGCTCCCGTCTCTATTCAGGTATTCGCTGCTTCTCCAGAAGCGGTGGATGTTTGCTATTTGCCAGCATGGTTCGCCATGTTTGCTAAGGTGAACCAAGGCCTTCTCTGCTCCCCGGCGGCTCGACCGCCACTGCTGACTTCTTAGGGTTTTTCATGACGCGCTTCATTTTCGTCACGGGTGGTGTTGTTTCTTCATTGGGGAAAGGCATCGCCTCGGCATCCTTGGCGGCAATCCTGGAGGCGCGGGGCCTGAAGGTCACGATGCTCAAACTGGATCCCTACATCAACGTCGATCCGGGCACCATGAGCCCGTTCCAGCACGGTGAAGTGTTCGTCACTCACGACGGTGCCGAGACCGATCTCGACTTGGGTCACTACGAGCGGTTCATCCGCACCACGATGACCAAGAGCAACAACTTCACTACCGGCCGCGTCTACGAAGACGTGCTGCGCAAAGAGCGCCGTGGTGATTATCTGGGCGCGACCATCCAGGTCATCCCGCACATCACCGACGAGATCAAGCGCCGCATCATCAAGGGTGCCGGCGACGCCGACGTCGCCATGGTCGAAATCGGCGGCACCGTGGGGGATATCGAGTCGCAGCCGTTCCTCGAGGCTATCCGCCAGCTGCGTTTCGAAGTGGGCGCCAAGCGCGCCATGCTGATGCACCTGACGCTGGTTCCGTACATCGCCACCGCAGGCGAAACCAAGACCAAGCCGACCCAGCACTCGGTCAAGGAACTGCGCTCCATCGGCCTGCAGCCGGACGTACTGGTGTGCCGCTCCGATCACCCGATCGACCTGTCGTCGCGCCGCAAGATCGCCCAGTTCACCAACGTCGAGGAGCGTGCCGTAATCGCCCTGGAAGACGCCGACACCATCTACAAGATCCCGGGCATCCTGCACTCGCAGGGCCTGGATGATTTCGTCGTCGAGCGTTTCGCTCTGGAATGCCGCGGTGCCGACCTGTCCGAGTGGGATCGCGTGGTCGATGCCAAGCTGAACCCGGAAAAAGAAGTCAACATCGCCATGGTCGGCAAGTACATGGAGCTTCTGGATGCCTACAAGTCGCTGATCGAAGCGATGAGCCATGCCGGTATCAGCAACCGTACCAAGGTCAACCTGCGCTATATCGATTCCGAAGACATCGAGAACAAGGGCACCGACCTGCTGCAGGGCGTCGATGCCATTCTGGTTCCAGGCGGTTTCGGTCTGCGTGGCGTGGAAGGCAAGATCAAGACCGTCCAGTACGCTCGCGAGAACAAGATTCCCTACCTGGGCATCTGCCTGGGCATGCAGGTGGCGGTCATCGAGTTCGCCCGTAACGTGTTGGGCTGGGATGATGCCAACTCCACCGAGTTCGACATCGCCAGCAAGCATCCGGTGGTCGGTCTGATCACCGAGTGGCAGGATGCGACCGGCGCGACCGAACAGCGCACCGAAGCCTCCGACCTTGGCGGCACCATGCGCCTGGGCGCCCAGGATTGCCAACTGCTGAGCGGCTCCAAGGTTCACGATTGCTACGGCAAGGACGTGATCGTCGAGCGCCACCGCCATCGCTACGAAGTGAACAACAACCTGCTGCCGCAACTGATCGACGCTGGCCTGAAGGTCACCGGTCGTTCGGGTGACGGCGCCCTGGTCGAAGTGGTCGAGAGCGCGGATCATCCATGGTTCGTCGCCTGTCAGTTCCACCCGGAATTCACCTCCACGCCGCGTGACGGCCACCCGCTGTTCAGTGGTTTCGTCAACGCCGCACTGGCGCACCAAGCGAAGAAGGCCTGACCCATGGCGCAGAAGACCATCCGCGTTGGCGCGATCGATGTCGCCAACGACAAGCCGTTCGTGCTGTTTGGCGGGATCAACGTGCTGGAGTCCCGTGACCTCGCGCTGCGTACCTGCGAGGAATACGTGCGGGTTACCGAAAAGCTCGGTATCCCTTATGTGTTCAAGGCAAGCTTCGACAAGGCCAACCGTTCGTCGGTGACTTCCTTCCGCGGCCCTGGCCTGGAAGAGGGCATGAAGATCTTCGAGGAAGTGAAGAAGACCTTCGGCGTGCCGGTGATCACCGATGTGCACGAACCCCACCAGGCGCAGCCGGTGGCGGACGTCTGCGACATCATCCAGTTGCCTGCCTTCCTCTCGCGGCAGACCGACCTGGTGGTGGCCATGGCCAAGACCGGTGCGGTGATCAACATCAAGAAGGCGCAGTTCCTCGCGCCTCAGGAAATGAAACATATTCTCGCCAAGTGTGTCGAAGCCGGGAACGATCAGCTCATCCTCTGCGAGCGTGGTTCTTCCTTCGGGTACAACAACCTGGTGGTGGACATGCTGGGCTTCGGCATCATGAAGGCCTTCGAGTACCCGGTGTTCTTCGACGTCACCCACGCCTTGCAGATGCCGGGCGGGCGCTCGGATTCTGCGGGCGGGCGTCGTGCCCAGGTGACCGAGCTGGCCAAGGCTGGCATGAGCCAGGGGTTGGCCGGGCTGTTCCTCGAGGCGCATCCGGATCCGGAAAATGCCAAGTGCGATGGCCCTTGTGCCTTGCGTCTCGACAAGCTCGAGCCGTTCCTGGCGCAGCTCAAGCAGCTGGATGATCTGATCAAGAGTCAGGATCCGATCGAAACCGCCTGACCGGCGTTTCCACGGTTCGCTTATCTGTTTCACCGCCCGGCCTTTTGGCCGGGTTTGTCATGTCAGCCCGGTCCGCCGTTGATCGTGCCCGGTGCTGGCAGCCGAATGCAGCAGTGCGTTTTCGACAATTTCTGGAGAGCTTACAAGAATGGCAAAGATCGTCGACATCAAGGGTCGTGAGGTTCTCGACTCCCGTGGCAACCCCACCGTGGAAGCGGACGTAATCCTCGACAATGGCATCGTCGGTAGCGCCTGTGCGCCTTCCGGTGCCTCCACCGGTTCGCGCGAAGCGCTGGAACTGCGTGATGGCGACAAGAGCCGTTACCTCGGCAAGGGCGTTCTCAAGGCCGTTGGCAACATCAATGGCCCGATCCGCGATGCGCTGCTGGGCAAGGATCCGGTCGACCAGAAGGCTCTGGACAAGATCATGATCGATCTGGACGGCACCGAAAACAAAGCCACTCTGGGCGCCAACGCGATCCTCGCCGTCTCCCTGGCAGCCGCCAAGGCCGCCGCCCAGGATCAGGATCTGCCGCTGTACGCGCACATCGCCAACCTCAATGGCACCCCTGGCCAGTACTCCATGCCCGTACCGATGATGAACATCATCAACGGCGGCGAGCATGCCGACAACAACGTCGATATCCAGGAATTCATGGTGCAGCCGGTTGGTGCGAAGAACTTCGCCGACGGCCTGCGCATCGGCGCGGAAATCTTCCATCACCTCAAGGCCGTGCTGAAGGCTCGTGGCCTGAGCACCGCTGTTGGCGACGAGGGCGGTTTCGCGCCGAACCTGGCTTCCAACGAAGACGCGCTGTCGGCCATTGCCGAAGCCGTGGCCAATGCGGGTTACAAGCTGGGCACTGACGTCACCCTGGCACTGGACTGCGCGGCCAGCGAGTTCTACGAAGACGGCAAGTACAACCTGTCTGGCGAGGGTAAGTCCTTCGATGCCGAAGGTTTTGCCGAGTACCTGAAAGGCCTGACCGAGCGCTTCCCGATCATCTCCATCGAAGACGGTCTGGACGAGTCCGACTGGGCAGGCTGGAAGATCCTCACCGACAAGATCGGCAACAAGGTTCAGCTGGTTGGCGACGACCTGTTCGTGACCAACACCAAGATCCTCAAGGAAGGCATCGACAAGGGTATCGGTAACTCGATCCTGATCAAGTTCAACCAGATCGGCTCGCTGACCGAAACCCTGGAAGCCATCCAGATGGCCAAGGCTGCTGGTTACACCGCGGTCATCTCGCACCGCAGTGGCGAGACCGAAGACAGCACCATCGCCGATCTGGCGGTCGGTACTGCCGCTGGTCAGATCAAGACCGGCTCGCTGTGCCGCTCCGACCGCGTATCCAAGTACAACCAGTTGCTGCGTATCGAAGAGCAACTGGGCGCCAAGGCGCCGTACCGTGGTCGCGGCGAGTTCCGCGGCTAAGGTAGGTTCGCTCGGCGAGGTGGTCAACACCTCGCCACGCGGACGCTGTGAAGATCTGTCGAGTCGACTTCACGGTCTTGTCGGATGCCGATGACGCAGGGAGAATCGACAGATGTCCGCAGCAGCGACCCTTTCTTATCCGAGTGCCTCACCTGCCATGCGTAGTTCCTACTGGCTGTTTCTCGTTCTGGTTCTGGTACTTGCAGGGCTGCAATATCGCCTGTGGGTCGGCGAGGGCAGTCTGGCGCAGGTTACCGATCTGCAGCAGCAGATTGCCGACCAGGAAGGCGAGAACGAGCGTCTGCTCGAGCGCAACCGCATCCTCGAGGCGGAAGTGATGGAGCTCAAGAAAGGCATGGAAACCGTCGAAGAGCGAGCCCGCCATGAGCTGGGCATGGTCAAGGACGGCGAAACCCTCTATCAGTTGGCTGAATGAACACTCCTGATCTGCCGTCCTTCTGGGCGGTGATTCCGGCCGCCGGTATCGGCAGCCGTATGCGTGCCGACAAGCCCAAGCAGTATCTGCAGCTGGCCGGCAAGAGCATTCTCGAACATACCCTCAACTGTTTCCTCGACCATCCGTGCCTGCGTGGCGTGGTGGTCAGCCTGGCCGAGGACGACCCGTTCTGGCCAAACCTGAGTTGCGCCCGCGACCCGCGCATCCATATTGCCAACGGCGGTGCCGAGCGCGCCGACTCGGTGCTCAATGCGTTGCTGCGTCTGGGAGAACTGGGCGCCAGTGAGCAGGATTGGGTGCTGGTGCACGACGCAGCACGGCCCAATCTGGCGCAGTCCGATCTCGACCTTCTACTGGCCGAGCTGGCTGACGATGCGGTAGGCGGGCTGCTTGCCGTTCCCGCTCGTGACACCCTCAAGCGTATCGGCAGCGATGGGCGTGTGCGCGAAACCATCGATCGCTCGGTCATCTGGCAGGCCTACACACCGCAGATGTTCCGCCTGGGTGCCTTGCACCGCGCGCTCGCCGAAGCACTGGTATCGGATGTTGCAGTGACCGACGAAGCGTCGGCCATCGAGTGGGCCGGTCAGTCGCCACGTCTCGTCGAAGGCCGGGCGGATAACCTCAAGGTCACCCGCCCGGAAGACCTGCACTATCTGGAGCGCGTCTGGCGCGGCCGCAGCTGACGCCGTTGCTCCACCGGTAGGAGCCCCGCCCCCGCGGCGAATCCTTCAGGCGACGCCGGCACCGCGGCAAGGCCCCATCGATTCGTACTGGGGCGATGCTCCGGGTGGCGCAGGTGGACCGCTCTCAGTGAATCCACTTGTTGGCGTTTTTGCCAAGGTTGCGATCGAGCACACTGGTGAGCCTGTTCATGGCGCCGTCGATGGCCTGCTGCATTTCGCAGGCATCGAAGGACACCGACATGGGGTCGCGCCCCTTCATGCGTGCTTCTACCTTGCAGCGTTTGTCCTGGGGGCCGCTTTTCAGGGCGTTTTCGTCGGAGAGATGAATTTCCACGCGGGTGAGATGTTCCTCATAGCGCTGTAACTTGTCTCGTACTCGGCTTCGGATATCCGTCTTGAATGCCATCGAGGTGTCGACGTGTTTTCCGCTGTTGACCATGACCTGCATAACCATTTCCTCATGCTGGTGGGTTCGCAACGGCCCGAACAAGGGCCTCATGATTTACGACGGGGTGATGACGACAGAGGTTCGCTGACGGTTGTGACAGCATATGAGCGGCTAGGTGTATTCGACTCGTTGGCTCAAACCGTCACGCAACGCATCGATCAGTTGCCTGACCTTGGGCGACAGATGCCGTTGTTGCGGGTAGAGCGCCCACACCGCGGTATTCGGTGGCTGGTGATTGGCGAGCAGGGACACCAGGGCGCCACTGCGCAGGTGTTCGAGCACGTAATAGTCGGGCAGCTGGCACAGGCCCAGCCCGCCGAGCGCCGCATCCAGCACGGCCTGGCCGCTGTTGCAGCGCCAGTTGCCCTGAACCCGTTGAGAGGCTTCGCGGCCATCTAGCTGGAATGTCCAGACATCGCTGCTGCCAACCAGGCAATTGTGTCGAGCCAGCTCCGAGAGGCTGTGCGGGCGACCGTAGCGCTGCAGGTAGTCAGGCGATGCGCACAGGTACATGCGCCTTGGCGCCAGGCGCGTCGCGAGCATTCGCGAGTCCTGCAGGCGGCCCAGGCGAATGGCGATGTCGAAACCGTCCTGGAGCAGGTCCAGGGTGCGATTGCTCAGTTCGATATCCACGGAAAGCCTCGGGTGGCGGGCGGCGAAGGCGGTGACCAATGGCACGATGAAGCGCTCGCCATAGGCCACCGCACAGGTCATGCGCAGCAGCCCCTTGGGCTCGCCGCCCAGATCGCCAATCGCATTGAGCGCTTCCTCCCGTGCATCCTGCAGGCGCTGGCAATGCTGCAGAAAGGTCTGACCCGCCTCGGTCAGCGCCACCTTGCGCGTGGTGCGATAGAACAGCCGGGTATGCAGGCGTTCTTCCAGGCGGGCGATTTGTCGGCTTACCTGGGATGAAGACAACCCCAGGCGTTCGGCGGCAGCCGTGAACTGGCCGCATTCCGCCACAGCGACGAATTCGTCCAGGCCTTCCCAGCGATTCATGTTCTTCCCCTTTTGCTTGGCCAGCGATTGATTGTCCCTAGATGGCAATAATGTTTTGCATTCTGCCTGATTATCTCTCGCTGTGGGTCTACTACACTCCCTCCCCATCGCTTTCCCATCAGGAGAATCTGGATATGATCAAGTCGCGCGCCGCCGTAGCCTTTGCGCCCAACGAGCCGCTGAAAATCGTCGAAGTGGATGTCGAGCCGCCCAAGGCTGGGGAAGTGCTGGTACGCATCGTCGCGACCGGTGTTTGCCACACCGACGCCTACACCCTGTCCGGTGCCGACTCCGAGGGCGTATTCCCCTCGATCCTCGGCCACGAAGGTGGCGGCATCGTCGAAGCCATCGGCGAGGGCGTGACATCGGTGGCTGTAGGGGATCACGTGATTCCGCTGTACACCGCCGAATGCCGCAAGTGCAAATTCTGCCTGTCGGGCAAGACCAACCTGTGCAGCTCGGTGCGTGCTACCCAGGGCAAGGGCCTGATGCCCGATGGTACGTCGCGCTTCAGCTACAACGGTGAGCCGATCTATCACTACATGGGCTGCTCGACGTTCTCCGAATACACCGTCCTGCCGGAAGTCTCCCTGGCTGTCATTCCGAAGGAAGCGCCGCTGGAAAAGGTCTGCCTGCTCGGCTGTGGCGTGACCACCGGTATCGGCGCTGTGCTGAACACCGCCAAGGTGGAGGAGGGCGCCACCGTTGCCATCTTCGGCCTGGGTGGCATCGGCCTGGCAGCGATCATCGGAGCGAAGATGGCCAAGGCCTCGCGCATCATCGCCGTCGATATCAATCCGGCCAAGTTCGACGTGGCCCGCGAGTTGGGCGCGACCGACTTCGTCAATCCGAAGGATTACGACAAGCCGATCCAGGACGTGATCATCGAGTTGACCGATGGCGGTGTGGACTACAGCTTCGAATGCGTCGGCAACGTGCAACTGATGCGCGCCGCACTGGAGTGCGCGCACAAGGGCTGGGGTGAAAGCGTGATCATCGGTGTGGCCGGTGCTGGCCAGGAAATCAGCACCCGCCCGTTCCAGCTGGTAACCGGTCGCGTTTGGCGTGGTTCGGCTTTCGGTGGCGTCAAGGGCCGCACCGAATTGCCGAGCTATGTGGAGAAGTCGCAGAGTGGCGAAATCCCGCTGGATACCTTCATTACCCACACCATGGGCCTGGAGCAGATCAACGACGCCTTCGATCTGATGCACGAAGGCAAGAGCATCCGCACCGTCATCCACTATTGATCAGTGGGGCGGATAACGCCGTCGCCCGACGGCTTGTCCGCCGCCCGTGAGGACTCGTCATGACTTTGGAAATCGTTTCCAGCAACAAGAGCTTTGGCGGCTGGCACAAGCGCTATCGCCACCGCTCCACGTCGCTCAACTGCGACATGGTGTTCGCCGTCTATCTGCCGCCGCAAGCCGAGAAGGGCGCCAGGCTGCCAGTGCTGTATTGGCTCAGCGGGCTGACCTGCACCGACGAGAACTTCATGCAGAAGGCCGGCGCCCAGCGCATGGCAGCCGAGCTCGGCCTGATCATCGTCGCCCCGGACACCAGCCCGCGCGGTGAGGGCGTGCCGGACGACGCCAATGGCGCCTACGACTTCGGTCTGGGTGCCGGCTTCTACGTCAATGCGACGCAGGAGCCCTGGGCGCGTCATTACCGCATGTATGATTACGTGGTGCAGGAACTGCCGACGTTGATCGAGGCCAACTTTCCGGTATCCGACAAGCGCGGTATCGCCGGACACTCCATGGGCGGCCACGGCGCGTTGATCTGCGCGCTCAAGAATCCGGGGCGTTATGCTTCGGTCTCGGCTTTTTCGCCGATCACCAATCCGCTGAACTGCCCGTGGGGCGAGAAGGCGTTTTCCAACTATCTCGGTGAAGACCGATCGCGCTGGCGCGAATGGGATGCCAGCGTGCTGATCGCCGATGCGACGGAGAAGTTACCGATTCTGGTGGATCAGGGAGATCGTGACGATTTTCTCGACGGCCAGCTCAAGCCTCATGCGCTGGAAGCGGCGGCCAAGGCGGCCGGCCATCCGCTGACCCTGCGCCTGCAACCGGGGTATGACCACAGCTACTACTTCATCGCCAGTTTCATCGAAGACCACTTGCGCCATCATGCCGAGGCGCTGGCTCGCTGAATGAAAAAGGGCGCTACCGGTTCAACCGGCAGCGCCCTTCCTTTCGCTGCTACAGATCACTCACCCAGACTGGATCTCAGCATCCAGGCATTCTGCTCGTGCACGCCGATGCGCGCTACAAGCATGTCGTGGCTGAACAGGTCACCGGCTTCTTCGGCCAGTTCAGCGAACTCGCTCATGCGCCGAGCCACTGCTTCGTTGTCCTTCACCAGCTCGCCGATCATCTGCGGTGTAGGTTTGTGTGGCGCTTCATTGTCGATGACGGTGAGCGCGCGGAAGGTTTCCCCACCGGTCGGCGCCAGTTTGCCCAGGGCGCGGATACGCTCGGCAAGCTCGTCAGCGGCCTGATGAATTTCGTTGTATTGCGCGTCGGTCAGCTTGTGCAGGCCATAGAAGTTCGAGCCTTGCACGTTCCAGTGCACGCCCAGGGTCTTGACGTACAGGGTGTAGCTGTCCGCGACCGCCTTGGTCAGTGCTTCAGCGACCTTCTCGCGGGCAGCGCCATCGACGCTGGTATTGATGGCCAGGCCATCGCCCTTGAGTTTCTGTGCGCTGGCTTTTGCCTTGGGTTTTGCTGCTGTCGGTTTGCGTGCTACGGCCATGATGGTCTCCATGGTTGCTAGAAATGTTTTGCTACCTCTTGTCGACTATCCGTAGGGCGAGAACATTCCAACATTTTCGCGATATAGAGTTTGCGAAGGCGGTGGAGGGGGAAGCTGCCTTGCGGTTTTTCTCTTCAGGTCGCCTGTACGGTCGCGCGCTGACGCCCTGAGCAACCTGTGCCGGAGCGCGGTGTTTTGCTCGACATGGAGATCACTGAAAATGGCTAGGCGGGAATGGGTTTTATTCCATTGGCCGCTTCAGCAGCCGGGCAAGTCCGCCTCCAGTTGTTCTTTCGGGTAGAATCGGCCTTTTTTGCGAGGGCATCGGTTCATGCGGATTGGCCATGGTTACGATGTGCACCGCTTCGGCGATGGGGATTTCATTACCCTGGGCGGTGTGCGTATCCCCCACAAGTTCGGCCTGGTTGCCCACTCCGATGGCGATGTGGTGCTGCATGCCCTTGCCGATGCGTTGCTCGGCGCCGTAGCGCTCGGTGATATCGGCAAGCATTTCCCGGATACCGACCCTGACTTCAAGGGCGCTGACAGCCGTGTGCTGTTGCGCCATGTGCTGGGGCTGGTTCACGCCAAGGGCTGGAAGGTTGGCAACGTCGACGCCACCATCGAAGCTCAGGCGCCAAAGATGGCTCCGCATATCGAAGCGATGCGCCGGCTGATCGCCGAGGATCTGCAGGTCGAACTGGATCAGGTCAACGTCAAGGCCACCACCACCGAGAAGCTGGGTTTCGTGGGCCGTGAAGAAGGTATCGCGGTGCATGCCGTGGCCTTGCTGGTCAGCGCATGACCGAACTGGAACTGCTCGGCCCGCGGGCCTATGGCGAGCCCTGCGGAAAGGCTGTTCTTAAGGCCGTCGCCGAGGATTTTCAGGTCGACGAAGTGCTGGATATCGAATTGTCCGGCGCAGGTGAGCATCTGTGGCTGTGGGTCGAGAAGCGTGGCCTGAATACCGAGGAGGCTGCTATCCGCCTGGCGCGTGCCGCCGGAGTGCCGGTACGAATGATCAGTTATGCCGGGCTGAAGGATCGCCAGGCGTTGACTCGGCAGTGGTTCAGCCTGCATTTGCCCGGCAAGAGCGATCCCGATCTGGGTAAGGCTCAGGACGAATCCCTGGTGATCCTCAAGCAGGTTCGCCATTCGCGAAAGCTGCAGCGCGGCGCCCATGCTGCCAATGGTTTCATCCTGCGCCTGACTGCCTTGCAGGCCGATCAGGCGGCGCTGGATGAACGCCTGAGAAGCATCGCCGCCCAGGGCATTCCCAATTACTACGGCGCTCAGCGCTTCGGTTTCGAGGGCGGCAACGTTGCGCATGCCCGGCATTTCGCCGAGCGCAAGGAGCTGCCGGAAAAGCGCAATGTGCGCTCTCGCGTCCTGTCGGCCGCGCGCAGCTTTCTGTTCAACCGGGTATTGGCCGAGCGAGTCGCCGCCGGCACCTGGAACCAGGCGCAGCCCGGCGACCTGCTGGCGTTCACCAACAGCCGCAGTTTTTTCGCTGCCGGTGAAGCCGAATGCCTGGATCCGCGATTGGCCCAGCTGGACTTGCACCCGACCGGTCCGTTGTGGGGCGAAGGCCCGTCCCCAGCGGCTGGAAGCACTCGACATCTGGAGCAGGGCATCGGTGACGCCGAGGCGCAGCTGGCCTTATGGCTGGCAGAAGCGGGCATGGCGCACGAACGGCGTATCCTGCGCCTCCCCATTAGCGGTTTGACGTGGCATTATCCCGAGCCTGACATTCTGCAACTGGAATTCGTCCTGCCGGCTGGATGTTTCGCCACTGCTCTGGTGCGCGAAATCGTCGACCTTTTGCCTGCAGGGCAGACGGACAACCCATGCGTATTCTGATTTCAAACGATGACGGCGTGGCCGCACCGGGCCTTGCCGCGTTGCATGCTGCGCTGGCCGATTACGCCGACTGCACAGTGATTGCACCCGATGGTGACCGAAGCGGCGCGAGCAGTTCGCTGACCCTCGATCGCCCGCTGCACCCGTGCGTCCTGGCCAACGGCTACATCAGTCTCAATGGTACGCCGACCGACTGCGTGCACCTGGGACTCCATGGCCTGCTGCCCGACGTTGCCGATCTGGTCGTGGCGGGTATCAACCTGGGGGCCAACCTCGGTGATGACGTGCTGTATTCAGGTACCGTAGCCGCGGCTCTCGAAGGCCGTTTCCTGGCCCGCCCGGCATTCGCCTTTTCGCTGCTTTCGCGTTCCGCCGAAAACATGCCGACCGCCGCTTATTTCGCTCGCAAGCTGGTCGAGGCCCATGAGCAGCTCGATCTGCCGCCGCGCACCGTGCTCAACGTCAACGTGCCCAATCTGCCACTCGAGCATATCCGTGGCGTGCAACTGACCCGACTCGGCCATCGCGCTCGGGCTGCGGCGCCGGTGAAAGTGGTCAACCCGCGTGGCAAGGAAGGTTATTGGATCGCCGCTGCCGGCGACGTGGAAGATGGCGCTCAGGGCACCGACTTTCACGCGGTGATGCAGGGCTACGTCTCGGTAACGCCGCTGCAACTCGACCGCACCTATCAGGATGGCCTGAATCGCCTCAAACCCTGGCTGGAGGGGCTGATGACATGAATCGGGAGCATGACCGCCACGGGATTGGCATGACCTCTCAGCGCACCCGCGAGCGCCTGATCCAGCGTCTCTACGATGAAGGCCTGTCGAACGCCCAGGTGCTCGAAGTGATTCGCCGTACACCGCGCCATCTGTTCGTCGACGAGGCACTGGCCCACCGTGCCTATGAAGACACGGCGCTGCCGATCGGCCATAACCAGACCATCTCGCAGCCCTACATGGTCGCGCGCATGAGCGAGTTGCTGCTCGCCGCCGGTCCGTTGGACAAGGTGCTGGAGATCGGTACGGGGTCGGGTTACCAGACGGCGATTCTGGCTCAGCTGGTCGAGCGGGTGTTCACGGTCGAGCGCATTCAGGGCCTGCAGGAACGGGCCAAGGAACGACTGGTCAAACTCAGCCTGCGCAACGTGGTGTTCCGCTGGGGCGATGGCTGGGAAGGCTGGCCTGCGCTGGCGCCCTACAATGGCATTATCGTCACGGCTGCTGCATCCGATGTGCCCCAGGCCCTGTTGGATCAATTGGCCCCAGGTGGGCGACTGGTCATTCCTGTCGGTTCAGGTGACGTTCAGCAATTGTTACTGATCATTCGCGAGGAACATGGTTTTTCTCGGCACGTACTCGACGCGGTTCGGTTCGTGCCCCTGCTTAACGGCCCTCTGGCCTGATTCAATCAATACGGAAGGATGCATGAAGAAAACCTTGTTGCTATATACCAAAGGGATAGCCATGGGCGCTGTCGACGTGGTGCCCGGTTTCTCCGGTGGCACCGTCGCCCTGATCACCGGTATATACGACAAGCTGCTCGCCTCGTTTGCCGCCATGCCCGAAGCGCTCCTGCTGTTCTTCCGCGGGCGCGTCAAGGATGCCTGGCAGGCTTGCAACGCCAGCTTTCTGCTGGTCGTCATGCTCGGTATCCTCAGCAGCATCTTCACCCTGGCACGGGCGATCAGTTTCCTGATGAGCGAGCACCCGGTACCGCTGTGGGCGTTCTTCTTCGGTCTTGTGCTGGTTTCCGTGTACCTGGTGGGGCGCGAAGTGAGTGCCTGGCGCGCCAATCGGCTGGTCGGTTTCGCAGTGGGGCTGGCGTTCGCGCTGTGGATCACGCTCGCTGTGCCCATGCAGCTCTCCGCTGACCCACTGATGCTGTTCATCGCCGGCGCCATCGCCATCAGCGCGATGATTCTGCCGGGCATCTCTGGGAGCTTCATCCTGGTGTTGCTGGGGCTTTACCCGGTGGTGCTGGGTGCCGTGAAGAATTTCGATCTGGCGGTACTGGCGATATTTTCTGCCGGTTGCGTGCTGGGCCTGCTGACCTTTTCCAAGGCACTGAGCTGGCTGCTGGCGCATATGCGCGACCTGACCATGGCGTTTCTCGCTGGCCTGATGCTGGGTTCGCTGGTCAAGGTATGGCCCTGGAAGCAGACGCTTACATGGCAAATCAACCGTCATGGTGAATCGTTTCCTCTGGAACAGGTCAATCTACTGCCGTGGCAGTTCTCTGATGTCAGTGGCGAAGACGCACAACTGCTGCTGGCCATTGCCCTGAGCTGTTTTGCCATCGTATTGGTGCTGGGTGTGGAATGGCTGGCGCGCCGCCGCCAGTTGCAAGAAGTCTGACGTTTCGGCGTTCGTTACGGGTCGCTCGAGGCCGTCTGCAAGGGAGATACGGGTGAGTTTCACAGCCAATCAAGGGCGCTTTTGCTCGGGCATGCTACGCAATGTGCTGGTTCTGGCCGTGTTGAGCACGGTACTGGCAGGTTGTGCCAGCTCGCACTCCGGTAATGTGCAGGTAGTGGACCGCAACAACGCTGCCGCGCAGCGCCAGCCGGTGACGTCTGGTCAATACCGCGTGCAACGAGGAGACACACTTTACTCCATCGCCTTTCGCTACGGCTGGGACTGGAAAGCGCTGGCCGCCCACAACGCCATCGCCGCTCCCTACATGATCCGGGTTGGCCAGGTTATTCGCTTCGGCTCAGGCAGTTCGAGCAGGCCGGTAGCGACCTCGTCCCCTTCTGCCAGCACACCTGTAGTGACTACGCCAAGTCGGCCAACCACGCCGGTTCAGGCGCCTCCGGCAAGAACCACCACACAGCCTTCGACGCCGGTCGTCGTGACCCCGGCAACCACGCCCGTGGAGCCTGTTCAGCGTTCGGCGACGGGGTGGGCATGGCCTGCCAGTGGTGCGATTATCGGACGTTTTTCCTCAAACGGTAGTTTGAATAAAGGCATTGATATCGCAGGTGAATTGGGACAGCCTGTCCTTGCTGCGTCTGGTGGATCCGTTGTCTACGCCGGGAGTGGGTTACGGGGCTACGGTGAATTGGTGATCATCAAACACAGCGATACCTACGTGAGTGCCTACGGTCACAACCGAAGGCTGTTGGTACGTGAGGGGCAGCAGGTCAAAGTCGGGCAACAGATTGCCGAGATGGGTTCCACAGGAACTGACCGGGTGAAGCTTCACTTCGAGATTCGCCGCCAGGGTAAGCCTGTAGATCCAATGCAATACCTGCCACGTCGTTGATCTGTCGCTCGTTCGCCCCTCATGTGGGATGGACGGGCTCGGATGTTGCCAAGGATAACGGCGCATCGGGGCTTGCTGGTCGAACTCAGCAAGGGACGGAAGAATAAAATGGCACTCAAGACCAAAGAAGCGCCGGAGTTTGACATCGACGATGAAGTGCTCCTGATGGAGCCCGACATCGATCTTGACGATGGGGCAGGCGAGCAGGCTGGTACCAAGACCACTGCGCGCGCCAAAGCCAAGCCATCCACCGGCAGCAAGCAACACAAGTACATCGACTACACCCGGGCGCTAGACGCCACTCAGCTTTACCTCAACGAAATCGGTTTTTCCCCCCTGCTTACCCCGGAAGAGGAAGTGTTCTTCGCGCGTCTGGCGCAGAAGGGCGATCCTGCCGGTCGTAAGCGCATGATCGAGAGCAACCTGCGGCTGGTGGTCAAGATCGCCAGGCGCTACGTCAACCGCGGGCTCTCGCTGCTGGACCTGATCGAAGAGGGCAACCTCGGTTTGATCAGGGCCGTCGAGAAATTCGATCCCGAGCGTGGTTTCCGTTTTTCCACCTACGCCACTTGGTGGATTCGGCAGACCATCGAACGGGCGATCATGAACCAGACCCGCACCATTCGCCTGCCCATTCATGTGGTCAAGGAGCTCAATGTCTACCTGCGCGCAGCGCGGGAATTGACCCAGAAGCTCGATCACGAACCGTCCCCCGAAGAAATCGCCAACCTGCTGGAAAAGCCGGTGGGCGAGGTCAAACGCATGCTCGGGCTGAATGAGCGGGTATCGTCCGTTGACGTGTCGCTTGGCCCAGACTCCGACAAGACGCTGCTCGATACGCTCACCGATGATCGGCCCACCGATCCCTGTGAGTTGCTGCAGGACGACGATTTGTCCCAAAGCATCGATCAATGGCTCTCGGAACTGACCGACAAGCAGCGTGAGGTGGTGGTGCGCCGTTTCGGTCTGCGTGGTCATGAGAGCTGTACGCTCGAGGAGGTAGGTCAGGAGATTGGCCTGACCCGTGAGCGCGTTCGGCAGATCCAGGTGGAGGCGCTGAAGCGCCTGCGCGAGATACTCGAGAAGAACGGCCTTTCCGCCGATTCTCTGTTCCAGTAAACCCCGGCCTGCCAGGCCTTGTGCCAGTCAGCTCTGCTGACTGGCTTTTTATTGGGCGCGTGATTCCGGCAAACCGGTTCGCAGCGCGTCCTGCTCGCTCGGTGAGCAAAAAAAACGGCGCCCATGTGGGCGCCGTCTCGCTTTCCTGTGTCCGATCAGAGCGGCTGCGTTTCCTTTAGCTGCAGCAGGGCATCCGAGTGCGATTGCACGGCACGATATTGCTCTGCATCGCTGCTCAGTACCGCAGAAGGTGCTGGGAACATCTCGTGCAGCTTGCTGCTCCACTCGGCTGATGCCGCCTTTTCGGGGAAGCAGCGGCGAATCAGGTCGAGCATGATCGAGACCGTTACCGAGGCGCCTGGCGAGGCACCCAGCAGGGCGGCGATGGAACCGTCCTTGGCTGCCACCAGCTCGGTACCGAACTGCAGAATGCCGCCTTTCTTGGTGTCCTTCTTGATGATCTGCACGCGCTGGCCGGCGATCTCCAGGCGCCAGTCACTGGCCTTGGCTTGCGGATAGAAGCCGCGCAGCGTATTGAGGCGCTGATCCTGGGATTGCATCACTTCCTTGACCAGATAACGGGTCAGGTCGAAGTTGTCGCGAGCCACTGCCAGCATCGGGCCGATGTTGTTGAGGCGTACCGACATGGGCAGGTCGAGGAACGAGCCCTTCTTCAGGAACTTGGTGGTGAAGCCGGCGTAAGGTCCGAACAGCAGGGATTTCTTGCCGTCGACGACGCGGGTATCCAGATGCGGCACCGACATGGGTGGCGAGCCCACTTCGGCCTGGCTGTACACCTTGGCCTGGTGCTGGTTGACCACTTCCGGGTTGTCGCAGCGCAGCCACTGGCCGCTGACCGGGAAGCCGCCAAAGCCCTTGCCTTCCGGAATGCCCGACATCTGCAGCAGGGGCAGGGCACCGCCCCCGGCACCGAGGAACACGAAGCGGGCCTGGATCTCGCGGTGATTACCGCTCTTCGGGTCCTTGGTGCTTACGCGCCAGCCGTGCTCGTTGCGGGTCAGGTCCGTGACGCGCTGGTTGCAGGTCACGCGAGCGTTGCTCTGCTGCACCAGGTAGTCCAGCAAGCTCTTGGTCAGCGCGCCGAAGTTGACGTCGGTACCGTTGGCCACGCGGGTCGCTGCAATCGGCTCGCCGGGATCGCGGCCTGGCATCATCAGTGGCATCCACTGGGCCATGGTGTCGCGGTCTTCGCTGTACACCATGTCTTCGAAGGCATGGTGCACACGCAGTGCCTCGAAGCGTTTCTTCAGGTAGTCGATGCCTTTCTGACCGCGAACGAAGCTGAGGTGTGGGACCGAGTTGATGAAGGTCTTCGGCGAGCCGAAGGTGCCTTTCTTGACCAGGTAAGCCCAGAACTGCTTGGATTCCTCGAACTGGGCGTTGATGCTCACCGCCTTCTTGATATCGATGGAACCGTCAGCCGACTCGGGGGTGTAGTTGAGCTCGCACAGGCCGGCGTGGCCAGTGCCTGCGTTATTCCAGGGGTTGGAGCTTTCAACTGCACCGGCGTCCATCGCTTCCACGACTTCCAGCTTGATGCCCGGATCGAGTTCCTTGAGCAGCACGGCCAGCGTCGCGCTCATGATGCCGGCTCCGACCAGCACTACATCTACAGCTTCGTAATCGTTCTGCGCCATTACCACATCTCCAAAAAATCAGCTTCCAATCGATGGCCTTCGGCCTGGGCGTAGATGCGCCTGTCAGCGGTTGCAGAGCTGTCCTGGGGATCCGGGTGACGGGAGGGGGTCGCCTTGTCCTGCCGCAAGATGATTCATATGTTCGCCACACTCTTGTGAAGTTATTGAAACCGTTTTTTCACGTTCTTTTGGAACGCGAACCTCAAAAGTTCATGTGCCTGTTGGGCCATCCTCGGCGGCAGATGTTCCGCGAAAACGCGGTAATCGCTGCATGGAGCGAGGAAGGCTGTCGATATCGAGCAGCACGAAGTGGGCGACTCTCTGTGGCGTTGCCGATGGCTCGAAGTGCATCAGCGGTACGGCGAGGCCGATCAGGAGGCGTCCTTATAATCGGGGCGCGATTATAAGGCGAAAGCGAGAGAATTGATCAGCTGCGTGTGACTTTTATTGAACGCGCAGTTCTGCCTGCAAACGCCCGGATGTGCGTTCAGCGGGAGGTGAAGGCGCTTTCCGGGAGCGCGGAGCCGAGCCAGGCGAGGCGTTGCTCGTTGACCTCGTGCCAGCTTGCAGGCCCCGGAGCATGGGCGCTCTGGCGAAATGCGCGGCATATGCCGTGTTCATCGACGCAGGCGAAAATCCGAGGGCGTGGTGGCAGTGCAGCCTTTTTCAGTAGTGCGCGCATCAAACAAACTTCCATCGTGCAAAGCGACCAAAGTCTTATACCGCTGGCATGTGACGAGCACATGACCGGAACCGCGTTCACCCATTGCAGGTCGATTCGTTATACTTCGCGACGCCTTATGCGCCCCTCCATGGAGAACCGAGTATGAATCGCCTGTTGTTTGGTCTGGTTGCCGCTCTCAGTCTGGCTCTTGTCGGTTGTGCCCACAGCCCGCAGCAAATCAGCCCGCAACCCAAGCTCATCGGATCATTGACCCCCGTTGGCCAGGGCCAGCCCGTGGTCGTACGCGTCGTTGACGGCCGTCCATCCCCGGTTCTGGGGACCCGTGGCGGTCTTTACCCGGAAACCAGCGCCATCAGCGTCGCTGGCCAGGACGTACTGCCCAAGCTGCAGGCTCAAGCCGAAGCCGCAGTGCGTTTGCTGGGCTTCACGCCTTCGGCCAACGCCTATAACGCGCCGCAACTGACCCTGACCCTGGCCGAGCTGAAGTATCAGTCGCCCAAGGAAGGTCTGTACGTCACCGAAGCCGACATGACCGCCACCTTCCGCGCCGACGTGCAGAACAGCAACCGCCGTTACAGCGGCCGCTACGGTGCTTCCCTGAACCAGCGCTTCGGCATGGCGCCGAATCAGGAAACCAACACCAAGCTGGTCAGTGACGTGTTGAGCGATGCCCTGACCCGCACCTTCAAGGATCCGACGCTGTCGCAGATTCTCAGCGGTCAGTAGATCGATCACGCAGTACGAAGAAGCCCCGACATGTCGGGGCTTCTTCATTTCTGAGCAAGCAGATTCCGCGTTATCAGAGTGGCAGGCCAGCCTTGATGCGGTACTGGTTGCGCACCGGCATGGCGTACTGCTGCACCAGATAGGGCTGCTGTTCGCTCGGGCATTTGCCCAGGCGCTGCTGCCATTGCTCCCTGGCGGCGGCCAGCTCGGCGGCGTCGAACAGCGTCTCGGCCGCGGGAACATCGAGTTGTGCATCGCGCTCGTTCCACATCGCATACGCCAGGTAGTGCACGGGAAACAGGCGATAGCCGGTGAGAATGTGCGCATCGGTGATGGCGGCCAACTGCTTGGCGTCTTCGAAGCCGCTGGTTAGCGGGTCGCCGAAATGCACGTGTACGCGCCCTTTGTAGCCGGTGATGCCCAAGGCGATGCTCTTGTCGTCTTCACCCGGCTGTTTGGTGTAGCTGCCGGTCGTCGCACGGGTATAGAGCTCACGGGCCTTGGCGAGGTCGCAGGGATCATATTCATAGCTGATCGACACCGGAGTCAGCTTGAGGCTGCCGATGACCTCGGCGAACGGCTCGTCCTTGCGGCTCATGTGAAACATCTTGAGGATCGCCGAATCGGTACGGTCGTCGCCGTCTTTCGCGCGACCTTCGGCCTGGGCGATCCAGATCGATTCGCCGTCGTGGCGAATCGAGTGGCTGATATAGGCCGACAGCAATTGGTAGGCTGCCAGCTTCTCGCGGCGGCCGCTGATCGAGCGGTGTACGATGAAGCTCTTGTTCAGGCGCATCAGATCGCTGACGAAGGGCTTCTGCAGCAGGTTGTCGCCGATGGCGATACGTGGCGTCTGCAGCCCGGCGTGATACACCGCGTAATTGACGAAGGCCGGATCCATGACGATGTCACGGTGGTTGGCCAGGAACAGATAGGCGCTGCCTGCCTTGAGGGTTTCCACCCCGGAGTAGGTCACGCCATCGGTGGCTTTCTCGACGGTGCGGTCGACGTAGGGCTCGATGGTGTCCTGCAGGGCTCTCACCGAATCGATGCCTCGCAACCGCGAACGCAGTCGGTGAGCTATAAGAGGTTTGAGCAGCCAGCCGAATGGCCCCGCAAGACGCGGGAAACGAAACTGGGTAAGGATGTCGAGGAACGCATCGTCGGCCAACAGGCGCGCCAGAACCGCTGGAATTTCCGCGTCGGCGTAGGGTCGGATGCTATCGAATTCGCCCATCATGATCTCTTGTGATTGTCGCTGCGATTGAGAGGTTGAGCGCCCCGTCGAGGAGAGCCGCCGCCGTTCGGGCCCGCGAGCACGACGACAGCCGACCCGAGAGGCAGCAATAGACCGCCCATTATACCCTGCAAGTCACATGGAGGCGCCCTATGCTGGAAACCCAGGACTATCAATGCCCGTATTGCGGTGAGCCGGTCGAGGCCGTGTTGGACCTGTCGGCCGGTGATCAGCAGTACATCGAGGACTGCCCAGTGTGCTGCCGGCCAATCGTGTTTTCGCTCAATACCGATGGTGTGGAGTGGCAACTGGACGTAAGGGGGGAGAATGACTGATGAAGCGGATCTACGAGCCCCAGGACCTTATGGAGGGTGAGTTGTTGAAAGGCATGCTCGCCAGCGAGGGCATTCAGGCGCATCTGGTCGGTGGCCACCTGGTTGGCGCGGTGGGCGAGCTGCCGGCCTGTGGTCTGCTGGGTATGCTGGTCGAGGATGATGATTGCGAGCGCGCCCGCCAGTTGATCGCCGAGTACAATGGTGCGCAACCGCTGCCCGGTGACGAGCCGGATAACTTCCAGGGTGTGTTGCTGTGCTGATGCAGTCGCGCGTCCCTCCTTCCTGATCGGGTCACCCATGAGTGGACGCTTCGCCCTGTTTCGCTGGACGCCTGCTTTTACGGCGCAGGCCGGTTTTCCCGCTGATCAACAGCCTCACTGGAATCTGGCGCCCGGCGCTCAGGTGCTCCTGCAGCGTGCCGATGGCGAGCAGCGTTCGCTGGCGCGGGCGCGCTGGGGGCTGACACCGCCCTGGTTCACCGACCTGTCGAAGACGCCAGCCCACGCGCGTGCCGAGACGCTGGTCGATCAGCCCATGTTTCGCGACGGCTTTCGCCTGCGGCGCGGGTTGATCCCGGCCAACGGTTTCTACGAGTGGCGCGGTGCCGCCCGCAAACGCCCCTACTGGTTGAGCGGCCAGGACTCACTTCTTTACTTCGCGGCCATCTGGGAAGCCTATCCGGTCGACGGGCATGTCTACCTCAGCACTGCCATGGTCACTCAGGCCGCTGCCACGCTGCGTCGCCCGCTGATTCTGAATGCGCAGGATCAGCAGCGCTGGCTGGCTGCGGATACACCGCTGGAGGAGCTGAAGGCGCTGCTCGTCGGGGCACCGCAGCCCCTGCGGGAACGGGTATTGAGCAACCTGGTCAATGATCCGAAGCTCGACGGGCCGGAGTGTCTGACCCCCGCCTGACCGCTCGGCTTGCGAGCACCTCTAACAGCCCCTAGCATACGTCGCTCAGTTCTCAGGGAGATCCAGCATGAAATCGTCGTTGTCTTTCACCACTCTGGCAGCGGCATTGCTGTTGGCAGGATGCCAGGCCGTCAATACCACCAGCGGTGGAGCGGTCGGCGTCGAGCGCAAACAGTACATGTTCAGTGCGCTGTCGACCGATGAAGTCAACCAGATGTATGCCCAGTCCTATCAGGCAACGCTCAAGGAAGCCTCCACCAAGGGCGTGCTGGACAAGAACAGCGCGGATGCCAAGCGCCTGCAGCGTATCGCCGACCGGTTGATCAAGCAGGCGCCACTGTTCCGGCCCGATGCCGCTCAGTGGCAGTGGGAGGTCAACCTGATCGACAGCCCGGAACTGAACGCCAACTGCGGCCCGGGCGGCAAGATCATTTTTTACACCGGCATCATCCAGAAACTGAAACTCACCGATGACGAAATCGCCGCGGTAATGGGCCACGAAATCGCCCACGCCCTGCGCGAGCATGGCCGTGAGGCGATGTCCAAGGCCTATGGTGTGAACCTGGCCAAGCAGGGAGCCGCTGCGCTGTTGGGTGTGACACCGGACAAGATGGCCCTGGCCGATGCCGCGGTGAACTACGGCATGACCCTGCCCAACAGCCGCAGCAACGAGAACGAAGCCGACCTGATCGGTCTGGAGCTCTCGGCACGTGGCGGTTTCAACCCGAATGCGGCGGTTACCCTGTGGGAGAAAATGGCCAAGGCCAGCGAGGGTTCGCCACCTGAGTTCATGAGCACTCACCCCGCGTCTTCGAGC
Source organism: Pseudomonas sp. MEJ086 (assembly GCF_030209025.1). NCBI lineage: Bacteria > Pseudomonadati > Pseudomonadota > Gammaproteobacteria > Pseudomonadales > Pseudomonadaceae > Pseudomonas > Pseudomonas sp. MEJ086. The sequence goes on along the minus strand of NZ_JARVSV010000003.1, from coordinate 160,739 downwards.
CGCATCGCATCCCTGCAGGCCGCCATTCCGAAGGTGATGCCGCTGTATCAGCAAGCGAAGAAGTGATCTGGACAGCGTGCGTGATCGTCCTGGGCTAGCCGTTTTTCGGCTGCGCGGGAGTCGTTCGTGAAAATTGCCGTCGTCGGCGCGTCGGGCCTGCTCGGCCATCACGCGGCGCGCGCGGTCAAGGCTGCCGGGCATCAGCTGGTACTGGTCCATCGTCTGTCTTCGCGCATCGAGCGCCTGGCCTATCTCGGTGCAGAATGCCGGGCAGCCGAGCTGCTCGATCAGCGGGCTCTGACCAGGGCCCTGCAGGGCGTAGACGGCGTGATTTTCTGCGCTGGCTATTATCCGCAGCGGCCCCGCCACTGGCAGGACGAGGTCGCCAGCGCGCTCGATCAGACCCAGCGTTTCTACAACGCCTGCCAGGCTGCCGAGGTGACGCGCATCGTCTACGTCGGCTCGGCCATCGCGCTGCCTCGGCACCCATCGGGGCAGCCTGGGCATGAGGGGCTGTTCTACGACGAAATGCCGCGCTCGCGTAATGCCTACCTTTTGTCCAAATGGGCGCTGGACCAGCAGGCCCGTGAGCAGGCGCGTGCCGGGCTGCCGGTGGTGATCGCGATTCCCGGCCTGTGTATCGGTGAGCTGGATGCCGGGCCAAGCAGCGGGCGGCTGATCACTGCCATCGACAGCGGCGAGATGCGCGGCTACGTGCCGGGTCAACGCAATCTGATCGATGCCAGCGAAGCGGGGCGTGGCTTGCTGTTGGCTCTGGAGCATGGCCGTGTGGGGGAACGCTACCTGATCACCGGCGAGAACATTCCGATGGCCGATCTGGTCGGGCGTATCGCCGAGCGGCTGGGTGTCGCCGTGCCGGCAGAGTTGTCACTGAACAAGGCCAACGGTCTGGCGGCATGGGGCAGGTTGCGTCATCGCCTCACCGGCGCCTGGCCGTGGCTCGATGAGACGGCCATCGCGCTGATGTCCGGAAGCCAGTTCCTCGACGGGCGCAAGGCCCGTGAAGAACTGGGTTTCGTTGCCCGCCAGTCGGTGGACGATACCTTGCAGCGCAGCATTCAGTGGTTCGCCGAGAACGGCTATCTGCGCCGTCGCCCGGCTTAGGGGCTGTTGACCTTTCGGCGCCGCCGCGGTGAAGCGTCAGCAGGCCTCGGCGATCACTTGCCGACGAGGCCGCTCAGCAGTAGTGCCTGATAGGCCGCATAGAGCGCCAGCGCCGCGAAGGCGGTGGCGGCCAGCCGACGGATCAGGGTGAGGGGCAGGCGATCAGCGGCGAAGTTGCCAGCCAGTACCACCGGCACGTTGGCGATCAGCATGCCCAGGGTGGTGCCGATGACCACCATGATGAAGTGTGGGTACTGGGCGGCGAGCATCACGGTCGCTACCTGGGTCTTGTCGCCCATTTCGGCCAGGAAGAAGGCGATCAGGGTGGTCAGGAATGGGCCGTAGCGTCTCAGGTTGGAGCTTTCGTCATCGTCGAGCTTGTCCGGAATCAGCGTCCACAGCGCCACGATGATGAACGAGGCGGCGAGTATCCAGCTGAGCAGCGCGGGCGAGAGCAGCCCCGCTACCCAGTTACCGACCGCGCCAGCCACCAGGTGGTTGGCCAGCGTGGCAACCACCATGCCCCAGATGATCGGCCACGGCCTGCGGAAGCGCGCGGCCAGCAGCAACGCGAGCAGCTGCGTCTTATCGCCGATTTCCGCCAGGGCGACGATCAGGGTGGGAACGAAAAGAGATTCCAGCATCAGGTTTCCTAAAGGGGCGGGTAGACACGGCTATGACACGTACAACCTTCCCGCCCCGGGTAAGGTGTTCGTGTCATAGGTCTTGTCAAACCCTGCGCGGCACTCGTGCTTGCTGTGGCCGAGTTGCGCAGACCCGTCTTGGCGGGTCTTGGGTCGCACGCACCATGGTCAACCGACCAAGTATGTTGATGCATGCCGGGCGAGCTGGCGCTCGCGGGAGACTACTCCCCTAGGACGCGCGCATTCTGCCCAAGTGGGGCGCTTTGGGCAAGGCCTGCGCCGTTGTGCCGCAGGCCCGATGCGTCAGCGGCTGAGCGCCTGGTAGATGCGGAAGCCCTCGGCATCGGCCAGGGTGTGGCAGGTGCCGATATGCTGTTCGATCAGGGGCGGGTATTTGAGGAAACGGTTGGCCACCAGGCGAATCTGCCCACCCTTGCGCAGATGCTTGCCGGCCTGGCGCAACAAGTCCTCGCTGGCCTGATAGTGGGTGTGCACGCCCTGGTGGAAGGGCGGGTTGCTGAGGATCGCGCTCAACTCCGAGGGCGCCGCGGCGATGCCATCACCGCTGATGACGTCGGCTTCCAGGCCGTTCGCGGCAAGGGTCAGGCGGCTGCTGGCGACGGCGAACGCATCGACGTCCAGCAGGGTGACGTGGCTGTGCGGATAGCGGCGCTTGAGCACCGCGCCGAGTACGCCGGCGCCACAGCCGAAGTCCAGCAGATGACCGCTCGGCAGCTCCCCCAGATGGTCGAGCAGCAGGGCGCTGCCGATATCCAGCCGGCCGTGACTGAACACGCCTGGAAGGGTGATCACCTCGAGCGGGCCGTCATCGAGCGGCAGTGTGTAGCGCTGCGCCAGTGCGCAGAGGTCCGGGGTGGCAGGGGCCTGATCCACGCGCACTTGCCAGAGCTGGCAATGACGTGCGCTGTCGAGCTTGCGCGGCGTGCCATAAGCGGCCATCTGTTTGGCCGCACGCTCGACACCTGCGCGCTTCTCACCGACCAGATAGAGCACGCCGCCTGGCAGGCGGGCCGCCAGAGCGTCGAGCAGGTAACCGGTCAGCTCGCGGGACTTGGGCAGAAACAGCACGGCAGAGTCGAAGCTGGCCTGCGGCGGGGCCACGCCAAACGAGCTGCGTTCGGCGAAGCGCGCTTCGAGTCGGCCGTGGTCGCCGGCGTGCCAACTCCAGCCAAGGGCGTGTGGCAGTTGTCCGAGTAGGTCATCGGCCGGGAGCCCTGCGAGCAGCATCGGGCCGTTGAACAGCTCGGCCTGACGCAGCAGCACTTCACTTCGCGGATCCATGAGATCTCCCCCGGCAAAAGCGCGAAGGGTAGGGGCGCCAGCTTCAAGCTGCAAGCCCAAAGCCGACGGAGAACGGAAGAGCCCTCAGTTCACCTGACGTATTGCCTGGCCTGACAGAAAGCCTGCGGCATTTTCCGCCAGTTGCCCGACGATCCGCTGGCGCGCCTCGCGACTGCCCCAGGCGCTGTGCGGGGTGACGATCAGGCGAGGAATGTCGGCAGCCAGCAGCGGGTTGCCATCGCGGGGTGGTTCCTGGGTCAGCACATCGGTGGCCGCGCCGCCGAGCTTGCCGGCACGCAGGGCATCGGCCAGGGCCTGCTCGTCGATGAGGCCCCCACGCGCGGTATTGATCACGAAAGCGCCGGGCTTGAGCAGGCCCAGTTCGCGGGCGGTGATCAGGTTGCGGGTCTGCTCGGTCAGCGGGCAATGCAGGGTCAGTGCGTCGACCTGGGGCAGCAGCTCATCGAGCGGCAGGCGATCCGCCCGCGGTGGGCGGCCTGGCAGTTGCCCGTAGAGCACGCGCATGCCGAAGGCTTCGGCCAGCCGGGCGACGGCGCCCCCCAGTTCACCGTGGCCGAGCATACCCAGGGTCTTGCCTTCGAGCTCGACGATCGGGTGGTCGAGCAGGCAGAACATCGGCGATTGCTGCCAGCGACCGGCGCGGATGTCACGCTGGTACTCCGCCAGGCTGGTGGCCAGGGCGAGTAGCAGGGTGAGGGTGTGCTGCGCGACCGAGGGGGTGCCGTAGCCCTGGCAGTTGCAGACGGCGACGCCACGGCTGCGGGCGGCATCCAGGTCGACATTGTTGGTGCCGGTGGCGCTTACCAGTACCAGTTGGAGATCCGGGCAGGCGCCGAGCACCGAGGCGTCGATCACTGCCTTGTTGACGATGGCCACGCGGGCGCCCTGCAGTCGTTCGATGACCTGTTCCGAGGTACTCCGCTCGTGGAGCACCAGCTCGGCGAACTGCTCGTGCATTGGAGTCATGTCCAGATCGCCCAGATCGAGGGAGCGATAGTCGAGAAATACTGCGCGGCCGGTTTTACTCATCAGCTGTACCTTTCTGGCGTTCTTGTCGGGAGGTAAAGTGCAGCCTATCAGAACCTCTACGCCACTGGCGGCGGCTTGACCCCCGAGGGCCACGACTGGACCGCCGAGTGCCGAACACCGTTTGAAGCCGATGCGGAGCCGTTATGTACTGGATGGAATTCTTCACCGTTGCCCTGATCCACCTGCTGGCAGTGGCCAGCCCCGGGCCGGACTTCGCCATCGTGGTGCGCGAGAGCGTCGCGCACGGACGCCGCACGGGTGTGTTCTGCGCGCTGGGCGTGGGCATGGGGATCTTCGTTCACGTGGCATATTCGCTGCTGGGTATCGGCCTGATCGTTTCCCAGTCCATCGTACTGTTCAATGCCTTGAAGTGGCTGGCAGCCGCCTATCTGCTGTACATCGGCTTCAAGGCACTGCGCGCCAGGCCGGCCACTGCGGCTGCCGCCCGGAACCAGGCTCCAGCGCTTGCGCGCACGCGCCGCGGGGCCTTCGTCACGGGCTTCGTCACCAATGGCCTGAACCCCAAGGCAACGCTGTTCTTCCTGTCGCTGTTCACCGTGGTGATCAACCCCCACACGCCGCTGCTGGTTCAGGGCGGTTACGGCGTTTACCTGGCAGTGGCAACCGCATCGTGGTTCTGCCTGGTGGCCATGCTCTTCAGCCACCAGCGGGTGCGTGATGGTTTTGCCCGCATGGGGCACTGGTTCGATCGCCTGATGGGCGCGGTGCTGGTCGGCCTGGGTATCAAGCTGGCCTTCACCGAGCTGAAGTGAGGAGCACGGGAGTGCTCCTGCTTCACTGAGCGTCAGATGATTTCCACGGCGATTGCCGTCGCCTCGCCACCGCCAATGCACAGCGAGGCGATGCCACGCGTGCCGCCGGTCTGGCGCAGCGCGTTGATCAGCGTGATGATGATCCGCGAGCCGGTCGAACCCACCGGGTGACCCTGGGCGCAGGCGCCGCCGTATATGTTCACCTTGTCGTGATCGAGGCCGTGTTCGCGGATGGCCAGCATGCTGACCATGGCGAAGGCTTCGTTGATTTCGAACAGATCGACCTCATCCTTGCGCCAGCCGACCTTGCGCAGCAGGTTGCCGATGGCGCCGATCGGGGCAAGGGTGAACTCGCTGGGATCCTGGCTTTGCGTGGCGTGCGCGACGATTCGTGCCAGCGGTTTGAGGCCGCGCGCCGTGGCCTGTTCGGCACTCATCAGCAGCAGCGCGCTGGCACCATCGGAGATCGAACTGGCGTTGGCCGCGGTAATGCTGCCGTCCTTGCCAAAGGCTGGCTTAAGAGCAGGAATACGGTCGATCCTGGCACTCAGGGGCTGCTCGTCTTCACTCACCCGTACGTCGCCCTGGCGGGTGCTCAGGGTGACGGGCACGATCTCGTCGGCCAGCAGCCCTGTGGCCATGGCATGCTGCGCGCGGCGCAGCGATTCGATGGCATAGGCATCCATGGCTTCGCGGGTGATGCCATGGCTGTCTGCGGTTTCCTGAGCGAAAGAGCCCATCAGACGGCCCGTGCGGGCATCCTCCAGGCCATCGAAGAACATGTGATCCTTGACTTCGCCATGGCCCATGCGCAGGCCTCCACGGGCCTTCGGCAGGAGGTACGGGGCGTTGGACATGCTTTCCATGCCGCCGGCGATCATCACCTCGTTGCTGCCAGCCTTGATCAGATCGTGGGCCAGCATCACGGCTTTCATGCCCGAGCCACAAAGCTTGTTGAGGGTGGTGCAGCCTGTGGCACTGGGCAGCCCGGCGGCCAGGGATGCCTGGCGGGCCGGCCCCTGCTTGAGCCCCGCGGGCAGAACGCAGCCCATGATCACTTCCTGCACATCGGCCGGCGCTATACCTGCCTTGGCTACCGCGGCGCGAATCGCCGCAGCCCCCAGTTCAACGGCGCTGAGTGTCGACAGGCTGCCCTGAAAACCACCCATGGGCGTACGAGCGCCGCTGACGATGACGATCTCTGACATGCTCTACCTCGTTCTTGTTGGTTATGGCGAAACCTGCATGGCGGTTCCAGCATGACGGCAGAATCATCCTTTCGGCTGATTGAACGGGCGCGCGCCCGCGCTACCGTCGGCCAGAGTGCCAAGACACTCAGGCTTCGCTACCAACAATAGTCCAGAACAGGTGAGCCCATGCTGCAGACCCGCATCATTCCTCCCGCTGCCAATGCCCATCAATACCCACTGCTGATCAAGCACCTGCTGCTCTCCGGCTGTCGCTACGAGAAAACCCGCGAGATCGTCTACCGGGACACCCTGCGCTACAGCTACGCGACCTTCGCCGAGCGGGTGGCTCGCCTGGCCAACGTGCTTGCTCAGGCAGGGGTCAAGGCCGGGGACACGGTAGCGGTCATGGACTGGGACAGCCATCGTTATCTGGAGTGCATGTTCGCGGTGCCGATGATCGGTGCGGTGCTGCATACCATCAACATCCGTCTGTCACCCGAGCAGATCCTTTACACCATGAACCACGCCGATGACCGCTTCGTGCTGGTCAACAGTGATTTCGTGGCGCTTTATCAGGGCATTGCCGATCAGCTCACCGGTGTCACCGGTACGCTGCTGCTGACCGACGCTGACGATTGCCGTGCAGCGCTTCCCAACCTGCTCGGCGAGTACGAGAGCCTGCTCGCGGCAGCCAGCCCGATATACGAGTTCGCCGACTTCGACGAGAACTCCGTGGCCACAACCTTCTACACCACGGGGACCACCGGCAACCCCAAGGGCGTGTACTTCACCCATCGGCAACTGGTGCTGCACACCCTGTCCATGGCCTGCACGGTCGGCAGCCTGGACAGCATCCGCCTGATGGGCAGCGACGATGTCTACATGCCGATCACGCCGATGTTCCACGTGCATGCCTGGGGCGTGCCCTATGTCGCCACCCTGCTGGGGGTCAAGCAGGTCTATCCGGGTCGTTACGAGCCGGAAATGCTCTGCAAGCTGATCAAGGGCGAGCGGGTGACCTTCTCCCACTGCGTGCCGACCATCCTGCAGATGCTGCTCGGCGCCCCGGGTGCCCAGGGATACGATTTCAAGGGGTTGAAGATCATCATCGGGGGCAGCGCCCTGAATCGCACCCTCTACGATGCGGCCAAGGCCAGCGGCATCCAGCTCACGGCAGCCTATGGCATGTCGGAAACCTGCCCGCTGATTTCCTGTGGTTACCTCAACGAGGAGTTGCTGGCGGGCAGTGAGGACGAGCGCATCACCTACCGCATCAAGGCGGGTATTCCAGTCCCACTGGTCGAGGCGGCGATCATGGACGCCGACGGCCAGCAGTTACCAGCCGATGGCGAAACCCAGGGTGAACTGGTGTTGCGCTCCCCCTGGCTGACCCAGGGCTATTACCGCGAACCGGACAAGAGCGAGGAGCTGTGGGCTCATGGCTGGCTGCACACCGGCGATGTGGCGACTCTGGACGCCATGGGCTTCATCGAGATTCGTGACCGCATCAAGGATGTGATCAAGACCGGTGGCGAGTGGATATCTTCCCTGGAACTGGAAGACCTGATCAGCCGTCATCCCGCAGTGCGTGAAGTCGCGGTGGTTGGCGTGGCCGATCCGCAGTGGGGCGAGCGCCCGTTCGCGTTGGTGGTGGCGAAGGAGGGGCAGGAGATGGACGCGAGGATTCTCAAGGAGCACCTCAAGCCTTTCGTCGAGCAGGGCCACATCAACAAGTGGGCCATTCCCACTCAGATCGCCCTTGTTACCGAAGTTCCCAAGACCAGTGTGGGCAAGCTGGACAAAAAGCGCATTCGCGTCGACATCGCGCAGTGGCAGGCGGCAGGAAGTGGGTTTCTGTCGACCCTGTAAGGCACGAATTTCAACGGCGAAAATGTGACTGATCAGTCAAACAAGCGTTTGGCTTGCTAATTGCTGGATTCGAGCCATTCTTGGCTTGTCACGGATGGGACTGATCCGTCGAAACCTGCGAGCCAGAGTGTCTCGAGCACTGTAAATCACTCTTTCGGGTGATCACCCGGCAAGGCTCGCTGGCTATAGTCAATCAGCCATAACAAAAACAAATGGAGTAGCGTCGATGACCAACACAACAAGGCCGTTCTGGCGTCTGGCAAAACTGCCGCTGGCCGTCAGCCTCGCATCAGCTCTCGCCAGCCCGGCATTCGCCGTCAATTTCAATATCGGGGAGATCGAAGGACAATTCGATTCGTCGCTGTCGGTAGGGGCCAGTTGGTCGACGTCCAAAGCTGACAAGAATCTGATCGGTGTCAACAACGGTGGTTACGGGCTTTCGCAAACCACTGACGATGGCCGGTTGAACTTCAAGCGTGGCGAGACCTTCTCGAAGATCTTCAAAGGTATCCACGATCTCGAACTCAAGTATGGGGATACTGGTGTTTTCGTACGTGGCAAGTATTGGTACGACTTCGAACTCAAGGACGAGGGTCGCGAGTTCAAGGACATCAGTGATTCCAACCGCAAGGAAGGCGCCAAGTCTTCTGGCGGCGAGCTGCTCGATGCATTCGTCTACCACAATTACAGCATCGCCGATCAGCCCGGTACCGTGCGTCTGGGCAAGCAGGTAGTCAGCTGGGGCGAAAGTACCTTCATCCAGAACAGCATCAATGCGATCAACCCGGTAGACGTCGCTGCGTTCCGCCGTCCCGGTGCCGAGGTCAAGGAGGGGCTGATTCCGGTCAACATGTTCTACGTGTCGCAAAGCCTGACCGATAATCTGTCTGCGGAGTTCTTCTATCAGCTGGAGTGGGACCAGACCGTCGTCGACAACTGCGGCACCTTCTTCTCGCAGCCTGACGTTTACGCGGATGGCTGTAGCGACAACCTGGCCGTTCTCAGTCCTGCCCTCGGGGCGCTGTCAGGGTTCGGTGCCGCGGCTGGCGCAGGCTATCGCACCACCTCCGAAGGGGTGATCGTTCCTCGCGGTGCCGACAGAGATGCCCGTGACGATGGTCAGTTCGGCCTCGCGCTGCGTTGGTACGCGCAGGAGCTGGATACCGAGTTCGGTGCCTATTTCATGAATTATCACAGCCGTGCGCCGATCTTCAGCGGACAGGCAGCTTCCGCAGCAACAGTAGCTGCTGCACGGTCAGCGCCTACCGGGCTGGCTACTTCATTGATATCGGCCCGCTGTGCGACGCTCGGGGCTACATGCGCTACGCCAGGAGGGTTGGCCGCGGTCAGGAATGCCGTGCTTTCCAGCGCCCAATTCCAGACTGCCGCTACAGGTCTGGCGTCTGCTGCGATTGCGGGCAATAGCCGTTACTTCATCGAATATCCTGAAGATATCCGTCTTTATGGGTTGAGCTTCTCCACCACGTTGCCGACAGGCACCGCTTGGAGTGGTGAAATCAGTTACCGGCCGAATGCCCCCGTACAAATCAACTCGACCGACATTCTCTTTGGTGGTTTGACCCTTATCGACCCATCCGTGTCGCCGATCCAGGCAGTCGCGGGGCAGGACAGTCACGGTTACCGCCGCAAGGAAATCACCCAGCTGCAAACCACGTTCACTCACTTCTTCGACCAGGTCATGGGTGCAGCCCGTATGACCGTCGTCGGTGAAGTGGGCTGGACGCACGTCGGCGGCCTGGAGAGTGTTTCGGAAATCCGCTACGGCCGCGATCCCGTATTCGGCCCAGGCCCATTGGCGGGCGGGCGTTGCCAGTCGCTCAACGCTAGCACCATCGGTGCAGGCGATGCGCGGAACGTCAGCCGCTACTGCGAAAACGATGGTTTCACCACCTCCGATTCGTGGGGCTATCGCATGCGGGCCATCTGGGATTACAACGATGCATTCGCCGGCGTGAACCTCAAGCCCAACGTGGCCTGGTCCCATGACGTGAAGGGTTATTCCCCAGGCCCAGGTGCCAACTTCGAAGAAGGCCGCAAGGCCGTCAGCCTGGGCGTCGATGCCGAGTACCAGAACACCTACACGGCCAGCCTCGCCTACACCAACTTCTTCGGTGGTGACTATAGCGTGCAGGACGATCGCGACTTCGTCGCCCTCAGCTTCGGCATGAACTTCTAAGCGCCCGTATTCATAGGAAAATGCATTTATGAACACAACGAAAAGACTGTTGCAGACCGGCGCTCTGACCTTGTCGCTGCTGGCCTGCAGCGTGATGGCGGCGGTATCTTCGGATGAGGCCGCCAAGCTGGGTAATACCCTGACGCCGATTGGTGCGGAGAAAGCAGGCAATGCCGATGGCAGCATTCCCGCCTGGACCGGTGGTTTGCCGATCAATGCCGGGGCTGTGGATGGTGGTGGTTTCCTGGCCGATCCATTCCCCAACGAGAAGCCGCTGTTCACCATCACCGCGCAGAACGTCGAGCAGTACAAGGACAAGCTCACGCCGGGCCAGTACGCGATGTTCAAGCGTTACCCGGAAACCTACCGGATGCCGGTATTCCCAACCCACCGTACGGCGAATCTGCCGGATAACATCACCGCCGCAGCCAAACTCAATGCCACCAACACCAAGCTGATTCAGGGCGGTGAAGGTCTGGAGAATTTCCAGCTGGCCAACCCCTTCCCGATTCCCAAGGACGGCCTGGAAGCGATCTGGAACCACATCACCCGCTACCGTGGCGCCAGCGTTCGACGCCACGTCGTACAGGTGACGCCGCAGGCCAATGGCTCGTTCAGCCCGGTCAGCCTGGAAGAGGAGTTCGCCTTCCGCGGGATGATGAAGGACGTCGATACCAGCAAACCCAGCAATATCCTGTTCTACTTCAAGCAGCGGGTAACGGCGCCTTCGCGCCTGGCCGGCAACGTGCTGCTGGTGCATGAGACGATCGATCAGGTGAAGGAGCCGCGCATGGCGTGGTTGTACAACGCCGGTCAGCGCCGCGTGCGTCGTGCGCCGCAGGTGTCCTACGATGGCCCGGGTACCGCAGCCGATGGCCTGCGTACCTCGGATAACCTGGACATGTACAACGGTTCGCCGGATCGCTATGACTGGCAGTTGCTGGGCAAGAAGGAAATCTACATCCCCTACAACAGCTACCGCATCGATTCGCCGAAACTGAAGTACAGCGATATCGTCAAGGCTGGGCACTTGAACCCGGATCTGACCCGTTATGAGCTGCACCGCGTCTGGCACGTGACCGCTACCCTCAAGCAGGGCGAGCGTCACATCTATGCCAAGCGTGACTTCTATCTTGACGAGGATACCTGGCAGGCCTCTGCTATCGACCACTACGACGGTCGCGGTACCCTGTGGCGTGTAGCCGAAGCCCACGCGCAGTACTACTACGACAAGCAGGTACCTTGGTACGCGGTGGAAGTCATCCACGATCTGCTGTCCGGTCGTTACCTCGCTCTGGGTCTGAAGAACGAAGAGAAGCGTGCTTACGAGTTCGACTATCCGGCCAAGGAAAGCGATTACACCCCGGCAGCCCTGCGTCAGTCCGGCGTTCGCTGATCAGCGCATGCAGGAGAGAGAACCGGCCTCAGGGCCGGTTTTTTCTTGCCTGTAGAAACGCTCGATCGTATTCGGGGGAGACCTGCGAGCCTGTGCATGCCGGACGCATCCTGAATCATCCAGAGCGGTTATGGAGGCTTCTAAAGCGCCGGGTTACCGACTAGGCTCACCAGTCACTCTGCCCACTTCGCTGCGCCGTTCAAGATTCTGCTGATGATCGACCCTTCTCCTTCACTGCGTGCCGCTCCCATCGTCGTATCGGGCGAGGGCTGCGGGCATTTCTTTCGGCCACCTCTGCCGCAGGGCTACATAAAACGGCCACGTCTCTGTGAGCGGCTGCTACACGGCCTGGGCGGGCGTCTGCTGTTCATCGGCGCACCTGCCGGTTTCGGCAAGAGCTCCTTGGCCATCGAGTTCTGCGAAGGCCTGCCGGCAGGCTGGCAGAGCCTGTGGCTGGGGTTGGCCAGCCGCGACAGCGATCCTGGCCGCTTTCTGGAGCGGCTTCTGGCCGGGCTGCAATCCTGTTATCCCGGCCTGGCGAGCGAGGCTGCCGGCGTGCTCAAGCTGCGCCAACGTCACCAACCGTTCGCCTTCGAAGCCTGGCTGGGCGAGTTGCTCGACGAACTGGGTGAGCGCCTGGATACCGCCAGGCCGTTACTCGTCGTCCTCGACGACTACCACTTGGCGCAGGGCGCGGTACTCGACGGTTGCCTGCAGTTCCTGCTCAATCACTTGCCTGCTGGGTTGATACTTCTGGTCACCAGCCGTCAGCGCCCTGACTGGCATCTCGCGCGTCTTCGTTTGTCACGGCAACTGCTGGAACTGCAGGAGCAGGACTTGCGTCTCGACGAGCGAGAGGTCGAGACGCTGCTGCGTGAGCGGGGTGTGAGGCTGACTGCCGCCGAGCTGGCGGAATTGCGCCTGCGCAGCGAGGGCTGGGTGGCCGGTCTGCGTCTCTGGCTACTGGCGGCCGAAGAGGGTGGGGCGGTGCGTGGGCAGGCAGGTCTGCAGGGCGCTCAGGGGTTGATTCGCGACTATCTGCTCGAGGAGGTGATCGGCCGCCAGCCACAAGCGGTACAGGCATTTCTCTACGAGACGGCAGGCCAGGAACGTATCTGTGCAGAGCTGTGCGATGCCCTGCGCGATGCACGGGACAGCAGCGAAATTCTCCGTCACCTGCAGGCCCATCAGGTCTTTCTGGTGCCCCTCGACAGCCAGGGCCGCTGGTTTCGTTATCACCATCTTTTCTCCGATCTGTTGCGTGCCCGCTCTGAACCGGCCCTGGCCAATGGTCGACATCTGCGTGCCAGCAACTGGTTCGCTGCCCAGGGTTCGATCGGCGAGGCGGTCGAGCATGCCCTGCGTGCCGGGCAGCCAGGCGTTGCCGCACAACTGGTTCAGAACCTCTCCGAGGAACAACTGCTCGGTGAGCAGGACTTCGCCGCCTTGCTGCGCTGGAAAGCCAACCTGCCGGACAGCCTGCTGGTCAGTACGCCACGGTTGATAGCCCTGTACGGCTGGGCACTGGTGCTGGCCTGCCAGCTGGATGCCGCCGAAGATCTGATCGGGCAACTGCAGCGCTTTCTGCCAGCGCCCGATGCTGAACAGCAGCGCAACCTGATCGCGCAATGGCTGGCGCTCAGCGGGGTCATCGCGCGTGGGCGGGGTGACAGTGACAGGGCTCGACGTCACTGCGAGGCGGCTTTGCAGGATCTGCCCCTGGAACGTTATGGGCAGCGGCTGCTGTGCCTGTCCACGCTGGGCAATCTGGCCATTAGTCAGAACGACATCTGGCAGGCTCGAGCGATCAACCGCAACGCCCTGGAGCTGGCGCAGCGGGTCGGCAATCCATTGTTCGAGGCCCTGGTGCATCACGACCGGGCGCGCAGCCTGCAGGCCCGCGGCGAAGTGTCCCGGGCGCTTGGCGAAGTCGAGATCGGCCTTGCCAGGTTGCGCGGCTTGCCGGGGGATGCTTACGCCACCCGGGCACGTTTACGGCTTTATGGCGGGTATCTGCTGACCGTGCGCCTGCAGCCACAGGATGCTCGAGAGCAGTTGCGCGCCGGTATCAGCGAGGCGCGTGCCTGTCGTGACCTGGGCGTGCTGCTCGGGCATTGCTGCCTGGCCGCGCTGGACGGCCGAGAAGGCCGCTTCGCCGAAGCATTCGCCGAACTGGCCGAGGCCGAGCGGCTGATGCACATGTGGGATGTGCCGGCGGTGTATTACCTGGCGATCATCACCCTGAGCAAATGCGAACTCTGGCTGCTTCAGGGCCAGACCGAGCTGGCTGCGGTCTGGCTGCAGCGCCTGGCCGAAACCTACGGTGGAGAACAGGCTGCGGCAGCGCCGGAGTTCCAGCCTCAGTTGCACCTGCATATCGCCTTGCTGCAAGGCGTTCTGGCAACCACCCAGGGCCGTGCAGAGGCGGCCGAGCGATTCTTTTCCGGGCTGACGAAAACCGGCATCGATAGCCTGCCAGGGACGACGGCACGGGTGCAGATGATCCTGCTGTTGCGGCGTGCCGGCCGCGAGCATGAGGCACGCATGCAACTGCGAGGTTGTGTGCAGGCATTGGCAGGTGGTGCGCTGCTGCCGTTTCGGCAACTGCTGGAACAGGAACCGCAATGGCTTGGCGAGCGCCTGCGCGAGTACCCGAACTGCCCGCTGTGCCTGTCGCTGCTGGAGCAGTTGCCCGCTGCGGTGGTTCTGCCCACCGCGTGTTGCGAAGGGCTGAGCACTCGCGAGCTGGCGGTACTGCAACTGATCGCGCAGGGGTGTTCCAACCAGCAGATCAGCGAGCGGCTGTTCATTTCCCTGCACACGGTGAAAACCCACGCACGCCATATCAATGGCAAGCTCAACGTGCAGCGCCGCACCGAGGCCGTGGCCCGAGCACAGGTGCTGGGGCTGCTGAATTCCTGACCACCGGCTGCAAGCGTGAAGCCCCGCTTTACGGCTAGAATCCGCCCTTGGCCCGCCACCCGCTTTACAGGAACGCCCATGCAAGCTTCACGACCTAGCCTGATCCGCGAAACCTTCCCCGTCGGCCCGTTGCAGTGCAACTGCACGATCATCGGTGATCCTTTGACCGGCAAGGCCATAGTCGTCGATCCGGGCGGCAATCCGGAGTTGATCATGGCGCGCCTGGAAGTGCTGGGCCTGAAAGTGGTGAGCATCATCCATACCCATGCGCACCTCGATCACTTTCTCGCCTCCGGACAGATGAAAGAAAAGACCGGTGCAACCCTGCACCTGCACAAGGACGATCAGTTTCTCTGGGACAACCTGGAGATGCAGTGCCAGATGTTCGGCGTGCCCTACACGCCCGTACCTGCGCCTGACCAGTGGCTGGCCGATGACGAGGCGCTCGCCTGCGGCTGTGGCGTGGCGCTGCATACGCCGGGTCATACACCGGGTTCGATGAGCTTCTGGTTTCCGGAGGCCAAGTTGCTGATTGCCGGCGATACGCTGTTTCGCCGGGGCATCGGGCGGACCGATCTGTGGGGCGGTGACTATGCCACCATCGAACGCTCGATCAAGCAGCGATTGTATCGCCTGGACGAGGAGGCGACCGTGGTCACCGGCCATGGCGCGGACACCCGGCTGGGCGACGAGATGCGCGAGAACCCCTTCGTGCGGGCTTGAAAAACAAGTCGTTACAGATTTTTCCCTTTGCAGTTGTTAGGCTGCGTCAGGAACTTGGCGCTTTTCCGTGGTTCGAAGCCGCGGGCCAAGCCTGACATCTACACGCAACGACACAAGGGAATCATCATGAACAACTGCCGCTCTCTGATGGCTGCTATCGCTGTATTGGCCATTCTCTCCGGCTGTACGGCCAACCCCTATACCGGCGAAAGCCAGGCCGGCAAGGCTGGGATCTATGGCGGCGTTGGTGCCCTGGCAGGCGCTGCTGTCGGTGCCGCGACCTCGAGCAAGAAGGATCGCAAGAAAGGTGCGCTGATCGGAGCTGCCGTCGGTGGCGCGGCGGGCGGTGGCTACGGTTACTACGTCGATACTCAGGAAGCCAAGCTGCGTCAGCAGTTGCAAGGCACAGGCGTTCAGGTGCAGCGCAACGGCAACGACCTGACGCTGATCATGCCGGGCAATATCACGTTCGCCAGCAACTCGGCGGACATTTCCAGCAGCTTCTACCCGACGCTGAATTCGCTGGTGCTGACCTTCAAGGAATTCAACAAGAACGGCGTGAATATCGTCGGTCATACCGATAGCACCGGTTCTGCCGATCTCAACCAGAACCTGTCTACCCGCCGTGCCCAGAGCGTTGCCTCGTACCTGTCGGCCAATGGTGTCGACTCGTCGCGCATCTCCTCTTACGGAGCCGGCCCCAACCAGCCTATCGCCAGCAATGCCAATGAAGCTGGCCGCGCGCAGAATCGCCGGGTGGAGATCAATCTGCGTCCGCTGTAAGAACCCAAGGCTCATCAGAAACCCCGCCCCGGCGGGGTTTTTTGATGCCTGTGATTCTGCAGGCTGGCACGTGGCTATGTGGCCGGGCAAGGCTAGACTGGTGAGAGGAATGGTCGAACCCGGCGCGAGCTTGTCGATGCCGTCAGGCGTCGAAGCTCGCTGCGGGACGCAGTCATGGGCATGGAGGTAGGTGTGCAGGATCAGGATAAGACGCTGGGAATCCTCGTCGTCGATGACCGCTGGGACAACCTGGAGGACATGCAGGAGCTGCTGGAGGATATTGGCCGGCCGGTGCACTGCCTCGACTCCGGCGCCAAGGCCCTGGAATTTCTGGCACAGGGGCAGGTGGGGCTGGTGCTGCTCGATGTGCAGATGCCACGCATGGACGGTTTCGAGGTGGCTCGACGCATGCGCGATGATCCGCGTACGCGCTTCACGCCGATCATCTTCATCTCCGGGATGATCCAGACCGATGACGTCCTCAGTCAGGGCTACGGCGCCGGTGCGGTGGATTTCATTTCCAAGCCGGTGCAGCCGGCGATCCTGCTGCACAAGGTGCGCGCGCTGCTCGAGCGTGAGCAGTATCGCAGCGGCCTGTTGCGCCTCAGCCAGCAACTGGAGCGCGAGCGCGCCTTCAATGCTTCGATTCTCGACAACACCGCCGAAGGCATCATGGTGGTGGGCGACGATGGGCGCGTGCGCTTCGCTAACCCGGCGATCGCCAGAATGCTCGGTTGTCAGGACGCCGAGCTGGCCGGCAGCGAGCTGCTGACCTGGATCGATACGCCCCGCGAGGAACGCTGGCAAGCGTCGAGCTTCTACCAGCATTGGCTGCGTCGGGAGAACCTGCGTCTGCACGATGCCAACCTGCGTACCCGGGATGGACAGCGTGTGCCGGTAGCGCTGTCTTGCTCGCCGCTGCCCGATGAGCAGAACGCGATGATTCTGCTTGCGCTGGACATGTCGGTGGTTCGCGACCTGCATCAACAGCTCGAGTCGCTGGCCATCACGGATGCGCTGACGGGATTACTCAACCGGCGCGGTTTTCTTCAGGAGCTGCAGGCTGCGATCTCGCGCAACGAGCGCACCGGTCAGAAGGCCGCGTTGCTCTACCTCGATCTGGATGGCTTCAAGCACATCAACGACACCCTGGGGCACGAGATGGGCGATCAGGTACTGCGCTGGGTCAGTGTGCAGCTCAAGACCTGCCTGAGGCCCTACGACCATCTGGCGCGCATCGGGGGCGACGAGTTCACGGTGATCATCGACAGCCTGGGCAGTCCGGCCGATGCCGCGTCAGTGGCGGAGAAACTGATCGAGCAGGTCTCCAGTGAGCAGCGTTTCCAGGGCGAGTCGTTCAGTCTGGGCGTCAGCATCGGTATCGCCTTGCTGCCCGCCGATGGCAAGACCATCGAAGAGGTGCTGCGCGCCGCCGATACCGCGATGTACGCGGCCAAGCGCGGCGGGCGGCGGCAGTTCTGCTTTTACGGTGCCGAGCTGCAGCCGCTGAGCTGACGGCTCAGGGATGCTGCTGGTGCAGCCGTTCCAGCTGGACGTCCTTGTCGTGCCAGAGCGCGTTGATCCATTGCTGGAATTCCTTGCGATAGGCTTCGTCCTGATCATAGGCGCGACCGATGAAGTGCGTGGGGATCGGTAGCTGCTCGATGAGTACCACCACTTCTTCCAGCTGGCCACTCAGCAGCGCCCAGAATCCTGGGCTGCCCTTGGGATAATGCAGGGTGACGTTGATGATGCCGTGCAGTTGCTCGCCCATGGCATCGAGTACGAAGGCCAGGCCACCCGCCTTGGGCTTCAACAGATAACGGTAGGGGGACTGCTGTTCTCGGTGCTTGGCCGGCGTCAGCCGCGTGCCTTCGACGAAGTTGAAGATGCCGACAGGGTTGTGTCGGAATTTGGCGCAGGTACGCCGGGTGGTCTGCAGGTCCTTGCCTTTCTTCTCCGGGTGCCTGGCCAGGTATTCCTTGGAGTAGCGCTTCATGAACGGGAAACCCAGCGCCCACCAGCACAGCCCGATTACCGGTACCCAGATCAACTCCTGCTTGAGGAAGAACTTCAGCGGGCGGATTCGTCTGTTGAACAGGTACTGCAGCACCAGAATATCCACCCAGCTCTGATGGTTGCTGGTCACCAGGTAGGAGTGCTGATAGTCGAAGCCCTGTGCCCCCTGGACGTGCCAGCGGGTGTTGCCCAGCACCTGCATCCAGACCTTGTTGCAGCTGATCCAGCCTTCCTGGATGAAGGCCATCGACCGGTCGCAGGCCCGCTGCACGACAGCCAATGGCAGGAGGATGCGCAGCAGGGTGACGGCAAACAAAGGCCAGCACCAGAACAGTGTGTTGACGGCCAGCAGGACACTGCCCAGCAGACCGAGCAGGGGGGCAGGCAGAAAATGCAGCATGGATGCGCGGACCTCGTGCAGGTTGAGCCGCGGCCATGGCTCGGCGGCAATTGCCGCACAGGTTAACGATTGGTGATGGAACTGCAAGCCGATCCGAGCGCGAACCGCATTGGCTGCGCTCGAACTGGCGGAGCCTCACTGGCGCATGTTGGCGGCCTGAATCGCGGTGAGCGCGATGGTGAAGACGATATCGTCGACCAGCGCTCCGCGGGACAGGTCGTTCACCGGCTTGCGCAGGCCCTGCAGCATGGGGCCGACGCTGATGCAGTCGGCGCTGCGTTGAACGGCCTTGTAAGTGGTGTTGCCGGTATTCAGGTCCGGGAATATGAACACCGTGGCGCGGCCGGCCACCGGGCTGTTGGGCGCCTTCTGCCGGCCCACGCTTTCGATGGCGGCGGCGTCGTACTGCAAGGGGCCATCGAGGAGCAGATCCGGGTTGGCCTTGCGCGCCAGACGGGTCGCCTCGCGGACCTTCTCCACTTCCTCACCGCTGCCGGAGTCGCCGGTGGAGTAGCTGAGCATGGCCACGCGCGGTGGAATACCGAAGGCCTGTGCCGAACTGGCGCTCTGCAGGGCGATTTCGGCCAGTTGTTCTGCGTTGGGGTCCGGATTGACCGCGCAATCACCGTAGACCAGAACCTGATCAGGCAGCAGCATGAAGAACACCGAAGACACCAGGTTGTAGCCCGGTGCGGTCTTGATCAACTGCAGCGCCGGGCGGATGGTATTGGCCGTTGTGTGCACCGCGCCGGACACCAGGCCGTCGACCTCGTCCAGGGCCAGCATCATGGTACCCAGCACCACGGTGTCTTCGAGCTGAGCGCTGGCCATGGGGGCGTTGAGGCCCTTGCCCTTACGCAGCTCGACCATCGGCTCGACATAACGCTCGCGGATCAGATCCGGGTCGAGAATCTCCAGGCCCGGTGGCAGCTCGATGCCCTGAGCCTGCGCCACTGCATGCACTTCTTCGGGTTTGGCCAGCAGCACGCAGCGGGCGATGCCGCGTGCCTGACAGATGGCCGCGGCCTGCACGGTGCGCGGCTCGGCGCCTTCGGGCAGGACGATGCGCTTGTTGGCTGCCTTGGCCTGTTGCACCAGCTGGTAGCGAAACGCGGGGGGCGACAGGCGCAGTTCACGGGGGCTGCCGCAGCGGGCGGCAAGCCAGTCGTGGTCGAGGTGGCTGGCAACGAAGTCGGCGACCTTCTCGGCACGCTCCTTGTCGTCGACCGGAATTTCCTTGTTCAGCCGGTTGAGGTTGGTGGCGGTATCGTAGGAGCCGGTACTTACGGTCATCACCGGCAGGCCGCTCTGCAGCGCGCCACGGCATAGCTCCATGATGCGTGGGTCAGGGGCGAAGTCACTGCACAGCAACAGGCCGGCCAGCGGCATGCCGTTCATGGCCGCCAGGCTGGCCGCGAGAATGATGTCGTCACGATCGCCTGGCGTCACCACTAGCGTGCCGGGCTTGAGCAACTGCACGGTGTTGGCCACGGCGCGGGCGCAGAGCACGATTTTCAGCATGCGGCGCTGTTCGTAGTCACCGGCGTTCAGCACACGGGCGCCGAGCAGTTCGGCGATATCGCGGGTGCGCGGTGCATTCAATTCGTCGAGCCAGGGAATGCAGCCGAGCAGGCGGAATTCCGGATGACGCAGCAGCGAGGAGTGCTCGCGCAGGCGTGCAGCGAACGCTTCCAGACCGTCGTCACTGCGGATCTTGTTGAGGATCACCCCGAGTACTTTGGGGTCTTTCGGCCCGCCGAACTGCTGGGCCTGGATTTCCACGCGGTCGCACAGCTCGCTGAGGCTTTCCTGCTCTGGGGCGGAGACCAGAATCACGTCGGCATCCAGGCTCTTGGCCAGATGGAAGTTGACCCGTGCCGCGTAGCTGGCCTGGCGGGTTGGCACCATGCCTTCGACGATCACCACGTCCTTGTCCTTGGCGGCCTCCTGATAGAGGCTGATGATTTCCTCGAGCAACTCGTCCAGGTCGCCATCGCCCAGGCGGCGCTCGACGTGAGCGAGCGCCAGCGGCTTGGGCGAGTGCAGGCCATGGGTGCGAGCGACCAGTTCGCTGGAGCGCTCGGGACCGGCGTCGCCCTGGTGTGGCTGGGCGATCGGCTTGAAGAAACCGACCTTGAGACCGGCCCTTTCCAGGGCGCCTACCAGGCCCAGGCTGATGGAGGTGAGGCCGACCCCGAAGCCGGTCGGGGAAATGAAGAAGGTGTGCATGGGGTTCTCCGTGTCAGTCGAGCAGCGCCAGTGTGTCGAGGGCGATCTGTCGCTCTTCGTTGGTGGGCACCACCAGCACCCGAATATGGTCTTGCGCATGGATAGGCCCGCTGACGCCACGCAGGCAGCGCGCGTTGGCCGTGGCGTCCAGTTTCAGGCCGAGCAGGCTCAGGTGGGCGACCGTCTTGCTGCGGATCAGTGGCGAGTTTTCGCCGATGCCGCCGGTGAAGATCAGCCCGTCCAGACGCGGCAGGGCGCAGCTCATGGCCGCCAGGGACTTGGCCAGCCGGTAGCAGAACACCTCGATGGCCAGGGTCGCGCCGGCATGCCCTTCTTCACGGGCCTGTTCGAGGCTGCGCATGTCGTTGGAGAGGCCGGACAGACCGAGCAGGCCGCTGTCGTGGTTGAGCATGCGATCGATCTGCTCCAGGCTCCAGCCCAGGGTGCGCGAGAGGTGGCTGTGCAGGTTGGGGTCAACGTCACCGCTGCGGGTGCCCATCACCAGCCCCTCCAGTGGGGTCAGCCCCATGCTGGTATCGCGGCTCTGGCCGTTGACCACGGCGCAGGTCGAACAGCCATTGCCCAGGTGGGCGACCAGCCATGCGCTGTCGTCGATGGGCAGGCCGGTCAGCTCGGCAGCGCGGGCGCTGACGAAGCGGTGGCTGGTGCCGTGGAAACCGTAGCGGCGTACGCCGTGGTCGCGGTACAGATGTTCCGGCACGGCGTAGCGGTAGGCATGCTCGGGCAGGCTCTGGTGAAAGGCGGTGTCGAACACCGCGACCTGAGGCAGTTGTGGGTACAGCGCCAGCGCGGCTTCGATGCCTAGCAGGCCCGCAGGGTTGTGCAGTGGCGCCAGGGGTGCCACCGCACGGATCGCCGCGATCACTTCATCGTCCAAGCGCTGGGCGCTGGTGAAGTGTTCGCCACCATGCACCACCCGGTGGCCGATGCCATGCAGATGGCCGCCGGTGGCTTCCTGCACCCGCGCAAGCAGGTGGGCGAGGGCTGCACGGTGATCGTCACCGGCAATCGCCTGACTGTGCTTGATGCCATCGCGCTGCCAGTGCAGAACGGCATCTGCGCTACCGAGACGTTCGGCCAGGCCGCTGATGGCGAACTGGGTCTGGTCGGGATCGACCAGCGCGAACTTGATGGAGGAGCTACCGCAGTTGATCACCAGAATATTGCGTGCGGGCATTCAGAAGTCCTTAGGCGTTTCGGCTAGCGCTGCGACACACCAGCCACAGGTGAAGTTCGTGCCGATACGTGTGCGCCGTTGCACGGCATCGAGCACCCAGGCGCGATTTTGCCAGGGAGGCTGATGGCGCAGGTGTTGAGTATGGCCACAAGATAAGACAGCCACCCAGTGACCGTCATGATCCTGCTCAAAACCGACCAGGGTAATGCCCGATGCGGCCCGCCCGTCTGGGGTTGGGTCGCTTTCGCATCGTCCCTTGGTTACAATCTCACGTTCATTTTCCTCGAGCAAAAGGTTCGCCCCATGCAGATCGCCGCCAACAAGGCCGTTTCCATCGACTATACCCTGACCAACGATGCCGGTGAGGTAATCGATAGTTCCGCTGGCGGCGCGCCGCTGGTTTACCTGCACGGCGCTGGCAACATCATCGTCGGTCTCGAGAAGGCACTGGTCGGCAAGCAGGCCGGTGACGAAGTCAATGTCTCCGTCGAGCCTGAAGAAGCCTACGGCGAATACAGCGCTGAGCTGGTCGCCACCCTGAACCGCTCGATGTTCGAAGGCGTCGACGAACTGGAGGTCGGCATGCAGTTCCACGCATCCGGCCCGGACGGCGGCATGCAGATCGTCACCATCCGTGAGCTGGACGGCGACGACGTGATCGTCGACGGCAACCACCCGCTGGCCGGCCAGCGCCTGACCTTCGCGGTCAAGGTCGTCGACGTGCGTGATGCCAGCGCCGAAGAAGTCGCCCACGGTCACGTGCACGGCGAAGGTGGTCACCACCACTGATCCGTATGTCGGCAGTCGATCTTTCGCTGCTGGCCGCTGGTCACCCCTGACTGCTAAGCTGCAGTCACGAAAAGGCGCCTTTTTCGGCGCCTTTTTCGTCTCTTCTTCATCCGTATTAGCGTTACCCGGAGCACACCATGAGCGCCTTTCACGACCTGACACTGCACGCACTGGATGGCCAGGAGCTGCCTTTGGCTCCGCTCAAGGGCAAAGTCGTGCTGGTGGTCAATGTGGCCTCGAAGTGCGGGCTTACGCCGCAGTATGCGGGGCTGGAGCGCTTGCAGCAGGCGTATGCAGCCCAGGGTTTCAGTGTACTGGGTGTGCCGTGCAATCAGTTCGCGGGCCAGGAGCCGGACAGTGAGTCGGCGATCGCGCAGTTCTGCAGCCTGAACTACGGGGTCACCTTTCCGCTGAGCAGCAAGCTCGAAGTCAACGGCAGTAGCCGCCATCCTCTGTATCGACTGCTGGCCGGCGAGGGCGCCGAGTTTCCCGGTGACATCACCTGGAACTTCGAGAAGTTTCTGGTCGGCCAGGATGGTCGCGTGCTGGCGCGCTTCTCGCCGCGCACCGCTCCGGATGATCCTGCCCTGATCCAGGCCATCGAGAAAGCGCTGGCCTGAATGACACAGGCCGCCGATCAGGCGGCCTGTCTCGTATGCGGCCCCAGCTTGGGCTGGCTTAATGCGCCCGCTTCGTCTCGATCGCTACCGCGGCGGTACGCGCAGCGCTTTGCCTGTCGTCGCCATGGATCGCGCCGTGCAGGTGGTTTTCGAACTCTTCGATGATCGATGCCCAGCTCTGTCTGGCCGCGTGACGGCGCGCATTGAGACGTACCCGGCGCAGGTTCTCCCTGTCTTCGATCAACCAGTTGGCGGCTTCGATGAAGGTACGCTGGTCATCGGCGCTGGCCAGCATGCCGGAGTGGCCGTGCTCGACGTGTTGAGCGGCTGCCGCTTGATCGAAGGCGACTACCCCCAGCCCTGCTGCCATGGCCTCGAGCAACACATTGCCGAACGTCTCCGAGAGGCTGGGAAACAGGAACAGATCGCCGCTGGCGTAGTGCTCGGCCAGGGTTTCGCCACGCTGTATGCCGCAGAACAGCGCATCCGGCAGTTGCCGCTGCAGGCTGTCGCGCTGCGGGCCGTCACCCACCACGATCAGCTTGAGCCGCTGCCCTGCACGTTGTCGCTGCAGGGCCTGGAAGGTGCTCACCAGCAGATCCAGATTCTTTTCCGCAGCCAGCCGGCCGACGTGCAGCACGGCGATATCCTGCTCATCGAGGCCCCAACTGCGGCGTAATTCGTCACTGCGCCGGGCCGGGTTGAACAGGTGGGCATCGACGCCACGGGCAAGCAGTTCCAGGCGCTCGAAACCGCGACGCTGCAGTTCGCAGCGCTGGCTGAGGCTAGGCACCAGGGTCATGCGTGAGGCGTTGTGAAACCAGCGCAGGTAGTTGGTCAGCAGCCGGGTCAGCAAGGTGATGCCGTAATGCCCGGTGTATTGCTGAAAGTTGGTGTGAAAGCCGCTGATCACCGGGATGCGCAGGCGCCGAGCGGCTCTCAGGGCGGACAAGCCCAGCGGCCCTTCGGTGGCGATGTAGAGCACATCCGGGCGCTGCCTGCGCCACAGGCGCAGCAGCTTGTGACGTGCCGACTGGCCCCATTGCAGGCCCCGGTAGCCGGGTAGCGGCCAGCCGCGGGTGAGCAGCAGGTCGTCATCGTTGATCGCGGTTGCATCGGCGGCCTGTCGGGGCCGGATCAGTTGCAGGCGATGACCGCGCGCGCGCAACCCGGTGACCAGATGGCCGAGGGTATTGGCCACCCCATTGATTTCCGGGCTGAAGGTTTCGCTGACCAGGGCGATGAATAGCGGGGGAGTGCTCATGACAGCAGTCTGGGCCGCTGTCATGTAGCGTTTGTGACATCAGTGTGGCGTTTTCGTGACAGCCCGCGCGCCATCGCTGACGCCGCCCTCGCGCACCCAGAACAGGGTCGCGCCTGCAACGGCGGCGGGCATCATCAGGATATTGACGAAGGGAATCAGCAGCGCGGCATAGGTGATGCCGCCGAAACCCAGTGACTGCCAGCGTTTCTCACGCAGCCAGGCGAGCATGTCCTGCCAGCTCACCTTGTTGTTGTCCGCCGGGTAATCGATGTACTGGATGGCCATCATCCACACGCCGAACAGCAGCCACAGCGGCGCGGCCACCAAGTTGACCACCGGGATGAAGGAGAGGACCAGCAGGCCCAGCGCCCGGGGCAGGAAGTACGCCAGCTTGCGCGCCTCGCGGCCCAGGGTGCGCGGTACCATGGCAAGCAGCTCGGCCCAACTGAACGGCGGGAAATTGTCCTCGCCACGTACCACCACCTCGACCTTCTCGGCGAGAAAGCCATTGAACGGTGCCGCGACGATATTGGCCAGCATGGTGAAGGTGAAGAACACCATCAGCACCACCAGAACCACGAACAGCGGCCAGAGAATGTACTGCAGGAAGCTCAGCCAGTTGGGCAGGCTCGGCATGAAGGCGTCTACCCAGCCGCTGAACTGCTGAATGGCGAAGCCGATCATCAGGCTGAACAGGAGCAGGTTGATCGCCAGGGGCAGCAGCACGAACAGTCGCAGGCCGGGGCTCAATACCAGCTTCAGGCCCTCGCTGAGGTATTGCGGGCCGGACAGCACGGGGGCGCGCATGACAATGTCTCCAGAAAATGAACGTCGCGCGACCTTACCCATTTTGCCGCCCCTGGGAAAGCGCGACGGCGTTACCACCGGCGTCATAGGCCACGGCTATGCGCGGGATTGGCAAAGGACATTTCCGTCCCTGTCCAGGTGGCCCGTAGTCTTCTCGCATCCCTTTGCGGAGCCACTTCTGGCAGATTCCTGCCCGTTGCCGAAGGCTCCCTTTCCCGGCAGATGTGCCGTGAGGAGTTTGCGATGTCCAGTGTGCGCCATGCGCGTGTGATCATTCTCGGGTCCGGCCCTGCCGGTTACAGCGCGGCGGTGTATGCCGCCCGTGCCAATCTCAGGCCACTGCTGATCACCGGGTTGCAGGCCGGCGGCCAACTGACCACTACCACGGAAGTGGACAACTGGCCCGGCGATGCCCATGGCCTGACCGGTCCGGATCTGATGCAGCGCATGCAGATCCACGCCGAGCGGTTCGAGACCGAAGTCGTCTACGACCATATCCAGGCGGTTGATCTGGCTGCGCGACCTTTCACCCTGGTTGGCGACAGCGTGTCCTACATGTGCGATGCACTGATCATCGCTACGGGAGCGAGCGCCCGTTATCTGGGGCTGGCCAGCGAGCAGGCGTTCATGGGCAAGGGCGTATCCGCCTGTGCCACGTGCGACGGTTTCTTCTACCGCAATCGCGAGGTCGCGGTGGTTGGCGGTGGCAATACGGCCGTGGAGGAAGCGTTGTACCTGGCCAATATCGCCAGTCGGGTGACGCTGATTCACCGGCGCGATGGCTTCCGGGCGGAAAAGATCCTGCAGGACAAACTGCAGGCTCGGGTTGCCGAGGGGCGCATCGTGCTGGCACTGAATGCCGAGGTGGATGAGGTGCTCGGTGATGCGTCGGGCGTTACCGGGGTGCGCTTGCGCGAGCGCGAAGGTGGCACCCGGGACTTGCAGGTGGACGGGCTGTTCGTGGCCATAGGGCACACGCCGAACACCGCACTCTTCGACGGTCAGTTGGCGCTCCGAGAGGGGTATCTGCAGGTCAATGGCGGCCGTGACGGCAATGTCACCGCCACCAGCATCGCTGGGGTATTCGCCGCCGGTGACGTAGCGGACAGCGTTTACCGGCAGGCCATTACCTCGGCGGGGGCTGGTTGCATGGCGGCTCTGGACGTGGAACGCTATCTGGATGGGCTCTGATCGTCGAAACTAGGCCGCATCGCTCCGGACGAGCGCTGAACGAAAATGCCCGTATCGATCGATACGGGCATCTTTTATCCGGCTCCGATACGGGTTTACAGATCGAAATCGTATTCGGCCAACTGCTTGTGCAGGCGTCGCTCCTCGAGAAAGTTGTCGATGATGCGTCGCTTGGTCAGGTTGGTTTTCGCCACTTCCACGGGCGCTTCGCTGTTGTCCGTTTCGTCACTGACGAAGTCGTCTTCCAGTTCCAGGTCTTCTTTGCCGTTGCTCATGCGCTTCACTCCCGGCTACAGGGGCCATTTGCCGACCTTATAAGGGCAAACGTGAAGCGAGTAAAAAAGATTTTTTCAATCGACTCATACAAGAACTGTATGAAGCCTCAATCGTCGGAGGTTTTCAGTTTGTATTCGCACAGGTCCTCGATCCGGCAACTGCCGCAGCGCGGCTTGCGCGCCTGGCAAACGTAGCGTCCGTGCAGGATCAACCAGTGGTGGGCATCGAGGAGGAAATCCCTGGGTACGAACTTCAGCAGTTTCTTCTCCACCTCCACCACATTCTTGCCTGGAGCGATGCCGGTGCGATTGCTGACCCGGAAAATGTGCGTGTCCACCGCCATGGTCAACTGCCGAAAAGCGGTATTGAGCACCACGTTGGCGGTCTTGCGACCGACGCCTGGCAGCGCCTCCAGCGCTTCACGGGATTGCGGAACCTGGCTGCCGTGCAGCTCGACGAGCATGCGGCAGGTCTCGATGACGTTTTTGGCCTTGCTGTTGTACAGGCCGATGGTCTTGATGTATTCGCTGAGCCCTTCGACGCCCAGGGCCAGAATCGCTTCCGGGGTATTGGCCACCGGATAGAGTTTGGCGGTGGCCTTGTTGACCCCGACATCGGTGGCCTGAGCGGACAGAATCACCGCGATCAGCAGTTCGAAGGGTGTGCTGTAGGCCAGCTCGGTCTTCGGCTCCGGGTTGTCTTCGTGCAGGCGGCGGAAGATTTCAAGGCGTTTGGCGGCGTTCATCGTCAGGGCGGTTCACGGTAGTCGGCGCGCTCTAGGTGGCGCTGATATGCGCTTGCAGCCGGCGTTCGGCGACGGCAAGGCGTTCGAGTGCTGCATTCAGGGTGTCGCTTTCGGTGTCAGCGCTGCGTTGCAGTCTGCTCAGGTCGGCACGGGCGTAGGCCAGGTCGGTTTTCAGCTGGCGCAGTTCGGCGCTCACGCCGGCCTTGTCGACCAGTACGCGCTGGGGCGCGGGTTTGCCACAGCGCTGCTCGGCATCGTGCAGCGCCTGTTGCGCCGCGGCGTAGTCTGCCCGCAAGGTACTCAGCAGGGCGTCATCGACGCCTCGACGTTCGCCGGACTGCAGCGCTGCGCGGCGGTTGGCGACTTCGATCTTGGCCTGTTTCAGCGCCTGCTCCCCGGCATCGGATGTCTTGTCGGAGGGGGTGGGCAGTCGCTCGTCCAACTGCCGTTGTGCCTTCTCGGCTGCCTGGCGCAGTGTATCGAGCTGTCGTCGCTGGTGGGCATCGGGCGCTTCGCCAAAGGCCTTGAGTGCTTTCTGCAACTGCGCACGGCTCATCGCCGCATCGATCTTCGCCCGTTTCAACGCGCCATCGTCGCTGGCTGCCGCGACTGTGAGCGCTGATGGCACGGCGTGCTGAGCGACCTGGAGTGCCGCTGCGGCTTGCTCGCTGGCATGTTGCAGGGCATCGAGCTGCGCCGTGAACGGTGAGTCGGGGTGCATGGCCACCTGCTTGCGGATCTTCTCGTAGGCGACCTTGGCCATCGACGCTTCGATTTTCAGACGCTTGAGGCGTGCGGCCTGATCGTCATCGCTGGTGGCACGGCTAACCGCAGTTTCCGCCTGGGCGCGCGCGACCGGTGTGCTGCGTGCCGCGCGGCGGCGGGCATCGTCGCGGGCCTGGCGGGCCAGGCGTGCCTGATGGCGAGCACGAAACTGGTCGGCACGTTCGCGCTGAATGCTCGCCTGCGGCGCAGTCAGGGTGATCAGGTCGATGCAGTCCACCGGGCAGGGCGCGATGCACAGTTCGCAACCCGTGCATTCGTCGCTGATCACCGTATGCATCAGCTTGGCGGCGCCGACGATGGCATCCACCGGGCAGGCCTGGATGCATTTGGTGCAGCCGATGCACTCGGCTTCGCGGATCACCGCGATCTGCGCGGGTGTCGCCGGTAGCGCCAGTGGCAATTCCGGAACCTGCAGCAGGTTGGCCAGTGCGTGGATGGTGGCGGTGCCACCTGGCGGACACTTGTTGATCGCTTCGCCTGCAGCGATGCCCTCGGCATAAGGCTGGCAGCCCGGGTGGCCGCATTTACCGCATTGCGTCTGCGGTAGCAGGGCGTCTATGGCCGCGATGCGCAGGGCGTTGCTCATGGTCGAGGCACGCGGCGTCGCTCGCACGGGGTCGGCCCGTGGGAGCGCATGCAGGAAAGGTCGCGAGATTCGATCATGGGTGTTGCTGGTCTGGCTGAAACGTTGGCCGTGCATTATCCGGCATGCGCCGCGCCCGGTACAGCAGCACGGCGTCGCCTGGGCTCACTCAGACCTTGTTTCGGGCGCGGCTGGCCTTGCGCCACAGCCAGCGGACCAGCAGGGCCAGCGGGAACAGGATGATCACGAAGGGAATGCCGTAGCCGAGCAGCTTGAGGGCTTCCGTAGCGCCTTCGGTGGCGTTGTCGAGCATGCCGCCAGCGGCTTCGCCAATACGTGCCAGGCGGCCGATCGGTTCGCCCTCGGTACTGAAACTCAGGGTCAGCAGGTTGGTGGTAAGACGGCGCTGCTGCTGGGCAGACTGCTGGGCCGCGCCCGCCAGCTGCACCTCCACCTCGGCCAGTTCCCGGGCCAGGGCGAGCATGTCGCTGACGCTGAGGTCTCCACGGGCCTGATACTGCAGCAGGGTTTTCTGCTGGCGTTCCAGGCGCTGGCGTTGCTGCTCGGTATCGCTGACGGCCTGGGCGAGGTCCTCGGCACGGGTGTGACGGCTCTGCAGCTCGCCGCCTTCGCC
Organism: Pseudomonas sp. MEJ086; assembly: GCF_030209025.1. NCBI lineage: Bacteria > Pseudomonadati > Pseudomonadota > Gammaproteobacteria > Pseudomonadales > Pseudomonadaceae > Pseudomonas > Pseudomonas sp. MEJ086. Next base: position 131,224 of record NZ_JARVSV010000003.1, on the reverse strand, counting down.
GGCAAAACCAACCAGCGGCTCGACGCCCGCCGGAGCGATGCGCACGGTAATGCTGGCTGCCTGGTAGTGGCCCTGGCTCTGCTCGATGGCCAGCAGGTCGCACTGGCCGAAGCGCTGGCTGCTGCACGCTTCACGCACGGCCGCCAGGCGCGGTTCGACCTGCTCGACGGGGAGGCGAATGCCCACGCTGTGCTCGTAGGCGAGGAACGCGCCCAGCTGCGCGGTTTCACCCAATAGCGCCGCGCCAGCGGGCGAGCGGCTGTCGCCGGACGGCGAGCAACCGCCGAACAACAGCAGCGAGGCGAAGAGGGCGAGCAGTGGGGGACGATTGAGAAACATCCTTGTACCTCGAGAGCTGTTGACGGTGTTGCTCCGCGCCTGCCAGGGCAGCATCAAGGCGGAGGTGGGGCGCATTCCGATCGTTGCTCACGCTCTGCGTGGCAATGCCTCTCGGATGCACTATGTCCGATACTCAGTACATAAGGTGGATCGTGGCGCGTAGCTGAGGCTTTACCCAGCCACAATCTCGCGGTCAAAGCGGTGGATGAAAAGAGCGTCATCCACCCTACGGCCACTAATGCGCTTACTTGACGCGCTGACCCGGCTTGGCGCCGCTGTCCGGGCTGAGCAGGTAGATTTCTTCGCCGCCAGGGCCTGCAGCCAGCACCATGCCTTCCGACACGCCGAACTTCATCTTGCGTGCGGCCAGGTTGGCCACGTACAGCGTCAGGCGACCTTCGAGCTTGCTTGGGTCCGGATAAGCGCTCTTGATGCCGGAAAACACGTTGCGCTTCTCGTCACCGATATCCAGGGTGAGGCGCAGCAGCTTGTCGGCACCTTCCACGAACTCGCACTTCTCGATCAGCGCGATACGCAGGTCGACCGCCGCGAAGGCGTCGAAGGCGATTTCGGCGGCCAGCGGATCCTTCGTCAGTTCGCCATTGCCTCGGGGAGCGTCCTGCTGGGCGGCGGCGGCCAGGTCTTCCTTGGAGGCTTCGACCATGGCGTCGACCTTGGCCGCTTCGATGCGGCTGAGCAGTGGGGTGAACGGATTCAACTGATGATCGGCCAGTGGCGTGGCCAGGTCATCCCAGGCCAGCGGTGCGACGTTGAGGAAGGCTTCGGCATCGCGCGCCAAATGCGGCAGCACCGGCTTGAGGAAGATCACCAGTTGACGGAACAGGTTGACGCCCAAAGAACAGACCGCCTGCACCTCGTCGGCCTTGCCTTCCTGCTTGGCCAGCGACCATGGCGCCTTGTCGGCGATCCAGGCATTGGCCCGGTCGGCCAGGGCCATGATTTCACGCATGGCGCGAGCGAAGTCGCGGCTCTCGTAGGCTTCGGCGATGCTCGGTGCGGCGCTCTGGAAAGCATTCCACAGCTCAGGTTCGGGGTTGGCCGCCAGCAGCACGCCGGCATTGCCCTTGTGGATGAAACCGGCGCAACGGCTGGCGATGTTGACCACCTTGCCGACCAGGTCCGAATTGACCTTCTGGATGAAGTCCTCGAGGTTCAGGTCGAGGTCATCGACGCCACGCCCGAGCTTGGCCGCGTAGTAGTAGCGCAGATATTCCGGGTTGAGGTGATCCAGATAGGTGCGCGCCTTGATGAAGGTGCCGCGCGACTTGGACATCTTCTGTCCGTTCACGGTCAGGTAGCCGTGCACGTTGATGGCGGTCGGTTTGCGGTAGCCGGCACCTTCGAGCATGGCAGGCCAGAACAGGGCGTGGAAGTTGACGATGTCCTTGCCGATGAAGTGATACACCTCGGCGTTGGAATCCTTCTTCCAGAACGCGTCGAAATCCAGTTCCGGGCGACGTGCGCAGAGGTTCTTGAAGCTGGCCATGTAGCCGATCGGCGCATCCAGCCAGACGTAGAAATACTTGCCCGGCTCGTCGGGAATCTCGAAGCCGAAGTAGGGTGCATCACGGCTGATGTCCCACTCGTGCAGGCCGCCATCGAGCCATTCGGCGAGCTTGTTGGCGACCGAGTCCTGCAGCGTGCCGCTACGCGTCCATTTCTGCAGCATGTCCTGGAACTGCGGCAGCTTGAAGAAGAAATGCTTGGAGTCCTTGAGCACCGGCACCGCACCGGAAATAGCCGAACGCGGGTCTTTCAGTTCGGTGGGCTCGTAGGTGGCCCCGCATTTTTCGCAGTTGTCGCCGTACTGGTCGGGTGTCGCGCATTTCGGGCAGGTGCCCTTGATGAAGCGATCGGCCAGGAACATGCCTTTTTCCGGGTCGAAATACTGGGTCACCGAGCGAGTGGCAATGTGGCCATTGTCACGCAGCGCCTTGTAGATCGACTCCGACAGCTCGCGGTTTTCCGGCGAGTGGGTGGAGTGGAAGTTGTCGAACTCCACCAGAAAGTCGGCGAAGTCACCGCTGTGCTCGGCCTTGACGCCGTCGATCAGCTGTTCGGCGGTGATGCCTTCCTTTTCTGCACGCAGCATGATGGCCGAGCCGTGGGCATCGTCCGCGCAGACGTAGATGCACTGGTTGCCGCGCAGTTTCTGGTAGCGCACCCACATGTCGGTCTGGATGTACTCGAGCATGTGGCCAAGGTGGATCGAACCGTTGGCGTAGGGCAGGGCGCTGGTAACGAGAATCTGGCGAGCTTGGGACATTGTCAGGCTGTCATCGGGTGAAGGGAGGTCGGTCACTATAAAGTAACCGGGCGCGTTCCGGCCAGCGGGCAAATAGCGCTGACATCGACTTGAATTTAGAGGCGTAAGCGGGTTCCAACGGGAACCTTCCGCTCCCAGCAAGGAGATGAACCATGCCTGCAGTTTTACGTCCGCTCGCCTGTGCCACCGCTCTGGCCCTGTTGGTTGGCTGTGCCTCGAACAACCCCTACGACAACGCCGGTGGTGGCGCAGCCAGCGGCGGTGGCCACCGTACCGCCACCTACGGCGGCCTGGCGGCGCTTGCCGGTGCGGCGGTCGGCGCTGCAATCAGCCACGATGACCGCGGCAAGGGCGCGGCCATTGGTGCCGTACTCGCCGGTGCTGCGGGTGCCAGCTATGGCTACTACGCCGACCGTCAGGAAGCCGAACTGCGCCGCAGCATGGAGGGCACCGGTGTGGAGGTGCAGCGTCAGGGGGATGACATCAAGCTGATCATGCCCGGCAATATCACCTTCGCCACGGACTCCGCGGATATCGCGCCCAGCTTCTATGCACCGCTGAACAACCTGGCGACCTCGTTCCAGCAGTTCCAGAACAACAGCATCGAGATCGTCGGTTACACCGACAGCACCGGTTCACGTCAGCACAACATGGCGCTGTCCCAGCGTCGTGCGCAGAGCGTGACCAGCTACCTGACCGCCCAGGGCATCGACGGCAGCCGCCTGTCCAGCCGCGGTGCCGGCCCGGACCAGCCGATCGCCGACAACGCCACTGCCGATGGGCGTGCGCAGAACCGTCGCGTCGAGGCGAATCTCAAGCCGCTGCCCGGTCAGCCCGTGCAATGAGCATCGCAGGCTGGGGGCCTGCGGGTCTCCGGTCTGCATCTGGCTTGTAGCTCGGGTAGGATAGGCGTCTTTTCCTGCCATCTCCGGAGCCAAGCATGAGCGCTGATATCCGCGCCGCGGTCGAAGCCGTGTTGCGCCAGTACACCGATCCCCATCTCGATCAGGATCCGCTCAGCGCCGGTTGCGTGCGCGCCATCGACGTCATGGGCGACCAGGTCAGCGTGAAGCTCGAGCTGGGCTACGCTGCTGCGCTGTTCAAGCAGGGCTGGGCGCAGTTGCTGCAACTCGCCATCGAGAATATCGAAGGTGTACGCAGCGCCAGCGTAACGGTGAACTGCGTGATCGCCGCCCACAAGGCGCAGGCTCAGGTGCCGGCCCTGGCCAACGTCAAGAACGTCATCGCCGTGGCGTCCGGCAAGGGTGGGGTGGGCAAGTCCACCACCGCTGCCAACCTGGCCCTGGCATTGGCACGCGAGGGCGCACGGGTGGGCATTCTCGATGCGGATATCTATGGGCCCAGCCAGGGCATCATGTTCGGCATTGCCGAAGGCACGCGGCCTCAGGTCCGTGAGCAGAAGTGGTTCGTGCCGCTCGAAGCCCATGGCGTGCAGGTGATGTCCATGGCTTTTCTCACCGACGACAACACGCCCGTGGTGTGGCGCGGGCCGATGGTCTCTGGCGCGTTGCTGCAGTTGGTCACCCAGACAGCCTGGGATGACCTCGATTATCTGATCATCGACATGCCGCCCGGCACTGGAGATATCCACCTGACCCTGGCGCAGAAAGTCCCGGTGGCGGGGGCGGTCATCGTCACCACGCCGCAGGATCTGGCCCTGCTCGACGCCCGCAAGGGCGTCGAGATGTTCCGCAAGGTGAACATTCCGGTGCTGGGCGTCGTGGAGAACATGGCCGTGCACATCTGTTCCAGCTGCGGCCATGCCGAGCATCTGTTCGGTGAAGGGGGGGGCGAGAAGCTGGCTGCCCAGTTCGGCGTCGATCTGCTGGCCTCCATGCCACTGTCCATGGCCATTCGCATGCAGGCCGACGGCGGCAAACCGACGACCATCGCCGATCCGGAAAGCCAGATCGCCATGCTCTACCAGCAGGTAGCCCGTCAGGTCGGTGCGCGTATCGCCTCGAGTGCGGCGACGGCGCAGGTTATGCCGACCATCGTCATCGCTGACGATTGAAAACCGCTGCGCGCCCGCCTGGCGGTCGCGCAGGTAAATTGCAGACATAAAAAAACCCCGCCGAAGCGGGGTTTTTTATAGAAAGAGCAGGTTAGATAACCTGAACTTCCTCAGCTTGCATGCCTTTCTGACCACGGGTGGCCACGAAGGAAACTTGCTGGCCTTCTTTCAGGCTCTTGAAGCCATCGCTCTGGATAGCTTTGAAGTGTACGAACAGGTCGTCACCGGATTGCGGAGTGATGAAGCCGTAGCCTTTCTCATCGTTGAACCACTTAACGGTGCCATTCTGACGATTGGACATGTGATGTCTCCTAATATCTAAATAAATAACAGCCCTGGAATAGGACCAGGCCGGGACTGAGTGCAACGAGTACTAGGAGTCGGACGATGTTTGGATCGAAATCTAGGCATCATGTAGCGATTCGCGGTGACACATGCAGCACAGTGGGGTCACCATACCCGCTTTTTTCGGGAAGTGCGAATGGTCTGTAAGTCTTTCTGCGATTTCCTTGCATTCTCCTCGTTGGCTTATAGCCGAAACGCTGTGTCAAGAGGCTTTGAACCCGAACCTTCAGCCCGGTAAGATGCGCTCACTTTTTCACCGAACAGACCTTCAGGACGCCCCCGCCATGAGCATCAAATCAGACAAGTGGATTCGCCGCATGGCCCAGGAACACGGCATGATCGAGCCGTTCGTCGAGCGCCAGGTGCGTAGCGAAGGCGGTCAGCAACTGATCTCCTACGGTGTGTCGAGCTACGGCTACGACGTGCGCTGCGCCGATGAATTCAAGGTCTTCACGAATATCAACTCCGCCACAGTCGACCCGAAGAATTTCGATGAGAAAAGCTTCGTCGATATCAAGAGTGACGTGTGCATCATCCCGCCGAACTCGTTCGCCCTGGCTCGTACCGTGGAGTTCTTCCGTATTCCTCGCAACGTGCTGACCATCTGCCTGGGCAAGAGCACCTACGCGCGCTGCGGCATCATCGTCAACGTCACGCCGCTGGAGCCGGAATGGGAAGGGCACGTGACTCTGGAGTTTTCCAACACCACCACACTGCCCGCGAAGATCTATGCCAACGAGGGCGTTGCGCAGATGCTGTTCCTCGAGTCCGACGAGGCCTGTGAGGTGTCGTACAAGGACCGTGGCGGCAAGTATCAGGGGCAGCGCGGGGTCACCCTGCCCAGGGCCTGATACGGCCTCTGCGGCGCGCTGCCAAGAAACCGGGATTTTCCCGGTTTTTTTGTGCGCAGCGTTTACACGATGCTCAAGATCTTGACGGCGTGGGGTCAAATCGCAGGCAAAAAAATGGGCGCTTCATGCGCCCGGAGAAATCAATCGATGCCTAGTTTCTGAGTGGATGCGCCCTATGAAGTTCCAAAGGATTTATAGGGCGAACTGTTCACGGGTGGCAGGTCTACATGGTTATCAAGGCGCGCGACTTCGCGTGCCAGCAACAATGCCACCGCTGGAGACACACTATGAGTCAATGGAATATCGCCTACAGCAGAGATGAGGCGGCAGAAGTCCTCAAGGTCAAATCGAAAGACAAACCCAGTCTGGAACAAGCCGTGATCTGGCTGCTGGAGTGGGCCGAAGAGAATCTGGAGCGCCTCGAACCGAAGGAGCAGCCCCGTGAGGAGCAGACTCCCGCAGTTCGCCTGGAGGAGCGCTTCGGCATCACCATCACCGGCATCGCCCGAGACTGACGACCATGCGGCTCGGGCTCAGGCGCGAGCGCGCTCCTTGCTCGCCGGCTCTGCAACGGAGGCGGAGCGGCGTGCATTCATGGGTTCGACCTTGCGCTGCTTCTCGTGCAGGAAACTCAGCACCGCATGGCGATAGGCGTTGTAACGCGGATCGTCCGCCAGTGCGATGCGATCACGGGGCCGCGGCAGATCGATGGTGAGGATCTCGCCGATGGTCGCCGACGGGCCGTTGGTCATCATCACGATGCGATCGGAGAGCAGCACCGCCTCGTCGACGTCGTGGGTGATCATCATCACCGTATTGTGCAACTCGCTCTGGATACGCATCACCTCGTCCTGCAGATGGGCGCGGGTCAACGCATCGAGTGCGCCGAAGGGTTCATCGAGCAGCAACACCTTGGGTTCCATGGCCAGCGCGCGGGCGATGCCGACGCGCTGTTTCATGCCACCGGAAATTTCGTTGGGCCGCTTGTGTAGGGCGTGGCCCATGCTTACCAGTTCCAGGTGATGCAGCGTCCAGTCACGGCGCTCGGCCTTGCTCTTGGTGCGCTTGAAGACCTTGTCGACGGCCAGGGCGACGTTTTCCTGCACCGTCAGCCAGGGCAGCAGCGAGTGGTTCTGGAACACCAGGCTACGATCCGGGCCGGGGCCGCGAACTTCTCTGCCATCCAGAATCACCGCACCGCTGCTGGAGTCGGTCAGGCCGGCTACGATGTTCAGCACCGTCGACTTGCCGCAACCGGAGTGGCCGATGATGGAGATGTACTCGCCGCGCTCGACGTTGAGGTTGATCTGGTTCAGCACATGGGACGTGACGCCGTCACGCTCGAAGTACTTTTCCACGTTTTCGATGCTCAGGTAGTGCTTGCTCATATCCGTATTCCTCAGGCCGATGTGCCGCGGGTGATGCGATTGCCGACGAACAGCACCAGGCGATCAAGCAGGAAGCCGACCACGCCGACGTAGACCAGGGCGAGAATGATGTCGCTGATGCGCGAGGCGTTCCACGCGTCCCAGATGAAGAAGCCGATACCCACGCCCCCGATCAGCATCTCTGCAGCGATGATCGCCAGCCAGGACAGCCCCACGCCGATGCGCAGCCCGGAGAAGATGTAGGGCGCGGCGGCGGGCAACATGATCTTCTGGAAGTACTCCACGCCATTGAGGCGCAGCACCTTGGCGACGTTGCGGTAGTCCTCGGGGATATTGCGGATGCCCACCGAGGTGTTGATGATGATCGGCCAGATGGCGGTGATGAAAATCACGAACAGGGCCGACGGGTGACTGTCCTTGAAACCGGCCAGCGAAAGCGGCAACCAGGCCAGCGGCGGGACGGTACGCAGGATCTGGAACAGCGGATCGAGGCCGCGCATGGCCCAGGTCGACTGGCCGACCAGCACCCCCAGGGCGACGCCGACGACCACCGCCAGGGCATAGCCGTAGGCTACGCGCTCGAGGCTGGCGAGCAACTGCCAGGCCATGCCGACGTCGGTGCCGCCATTGTCATAGAACGGATTGACGATCAGCTCCCAGGTGTCTTCGATGACTTGGCTGGGCGGCGGCAGCGAAGCATTGGCGCCGCTGCATAGCAATTGCCAGATCAGCAGCAGTGCCGCGGTGATCACCAGAGGCGGCAGCACCGATTGCATCAGCGTGGTCGACAGCCGTTTCAGCCAGCTTGGAGCGATGACACCAGCCGGCAGGGCCAGCGATTTTACGGGCGCATTCATGGGGCGGTTCTCCGGTTAGGCCTTCAGGGACAGGCTGTCGAGATAGGCTTGCGGGTTCTGCGGGTCGAAGGTCTTGCCGTCGAAGAAGGTCTCGACGCCGCGCGATTTGGATGGCGGAATCTGCTCGGCAGGCACCGCGAGCTCGGCGGCAGCCTGGCGCCAGATGTCTTCGCGATTGACGGTGTCGACCAGTGCCTGGCTGTCGAAATCCTTCGGCAGGTAGCCCCAGCGTTTGTTTTCGGTCAGGAACCACAGGTCGTGGCTCTGGAAAGGATAGGAGGCGAACTCGCTCCAGAAGCGCATCACGTGCGGGCTGTTTTCCACCACGCGGCCGTTGCCGTAGTCGATGTTGCCTTGCAGGCGTGCCAGCAGATCCTTGGCAGGAGCGCCGATCCAGCGGCGCTTGGCACAGATCTCGGCGACCTGCTCCTTGTTCTCCGCCGCTTCGCAGAACATCTGCGCTTCCATCACCGCCTTGAGCAGCGCACGGGTAGCGTTGGGGTTGGCGTCGACGTAATCGGCGCGCAGCGACAGGGACTTTTCCGGGTGATTGGCCCACAGTTCGCCAGTGGTGACCGCGCTGTAGCCGATGCCCTGGTTGATCAGCTGCGCGTTCCAAGGCTCACCGACGCAGAAGGCGTCCATGCTGCCGACCTTCATGTTGGCGACCATTTGCGGTGGCGGGATCACCACCGTCGGCAGATCCTTGTTGGGCTCGATGCCGCCAGCGGCCATCCAGTAGCGCAACCACAGGTCGTGGGTGCCGCCGGGAAAGGTCATGGCCGCGGCGATTTTCTGGCCCTTGGCAAGTTTGGCGGCGACGGCCTGCTTGAAGGCGCTGGCGTCGGTGCCGAGTTTGAGCTCCTGGTATTCCTTGCTGATGGAAATGCCCTGACCGTTGAGGTTCAGGCGCGCCAGCACATACATCGGCAATGGGGTGTTGTTGGTGGTGACCTTGCCGGCGGCCATCAGATAGGGCATCGGCGTGAGGATATGGGCACCATCAATGCCACCACTGCCGGCGCCAAGCACCAGATTGTCGCGAGTGGTGCCCCACGACGATTGCTTGAGGACTTCCACGCCGGTCATCCCGTGCTTGGCGAACAGGCCCAGTTCATCGGCCACGAACAGCGGTGCGGCGTCGGTCAGGGCGATGAAGCCGAGCTTGGCCTTGGTGGTCTCCAGACCATCGCTGCCGGCAGCCCATACCGCGCTGCTCAGCCCCGCCGGCAGCAGGCTCATCAGCGCACCGCCACCAAGCAGACCCATGGACTGCTTGAGAAAGGTACGGCGCGGCTGGCTGGTGCTGTCGTCGATGCTCGGCAATGTACGTGGCTTGTCGTCCATATCGTTTTCCCCAAAAGGCACGCATAAAAAAACGGCGTCACTCTCATGGCAGCGCTCGGGCTGCAACGAGGGTGGACGCCGTTGTCCAGAATTCGGATTGTGGAGGGGCAGTGCCTGCCTCACTCATGATGGACTTAGCAGGTTGCATGCCAGACATCCTGTCGCCTGATTCGACGGCGAGGCGATCGCCGCCGTGCAGCATACATCGATGCGTTAACTGCTTGAGAAGGAAGGCTTTTCGAAGCGCGTCCGACACGCGTCGACCATCCGCGAGCCAAGCGGGCGACATTTGCCGCCGCACAGCAGCAGGGCGCGATGTCCCTTCAGTGCGCGCAGCAGGTGCATGGCGAGTTCGTTTTTGGGCATCGGGAGAATGCGGTCGAGCGAGGCGATACTGAGGGTGGAGTTCGAACTGGGTGCTGGCGGTTCAGCGACAACTGCTTTCACGGGCGGGAATCGCTGCGCTATCTCCGTGTATCAAAAAACGCTTGTTTCGATGGGTCGACATCAAAAGCAGACATTGTTGCCTTACCTGTGGGAACGGGCGTCCCCGCCCGCTCCCACAGAGACTGCACCGATGATCGCTGCAGCCATTGCACATGGCTGCAGCGTCGAAAGATCGTGAATAGATTCGAGCAGGGATGGCGAGCGATGCCTGGCAGGCAAGCGCTCCACTCAGCCGCGCTTGCCCTTGTCTGCGCGCGGATTTTCCTGGGCCTTGCGGGCGGCGAAGGCGAGCAGGCTCTGGGCCACGTCGACCAGCCGCATGCTGCGTTCCATGGCGGATTGGCGCAGGCGTGCGTAGGCATCTTCTTCACTGAGCCGGTAATCGTTCATCAGCAGCTTCTTGGCACGCTCGATCAGCTTGCGTTCGTTGAGGGTCTCGCGGGTTTCCTTGAGCTCGTCGCTGACCCGCTGCAGACGCTGGTTCTGCTCGTGCAGCAGGTCGAGCACCGAGCGGGCCAAGTGGTTGCCCACCGAATCCTGAGGCGCACTGTCCAGCGTGCTGCTGTGCACGCTGAACAGCAGCGCTTGATCGCTGCCGACATCCATCTGCGCCAGACGTTTGAGCAGCGTGCGATGGTTGTCCAGGTCTGCATGGGCCTCGGCGATACTGCTACGGCAATGCTCCAGCAGGCGATTGGCGAGGTGGTTTTCCACCTCCTTCATGGCATCGATGCGCCGGGTATTGAGTTCGAACCACAGCTCACAGAGGCTCGGATCCACCGTGGCATTGGCCGACGTACGCTTGGCGATGCCGCGCAGGCTGATCACCTGAGCGACGGTGTCGCCACCGTGAATCTGCTGCCAGAGCGCCACTGCTTCGGTATCGGCGAACTCGCCGAACACATCGAAGCAGCGCTCCTGGCCGTCTTCGAGATGCTGCAGGCGCTCCTGCAACTCGGCATCGAAATGCCCGCGCGAGAAGCCTTCGACGCCGGCGGCGCGCTCCTGGCCGGCCAGCTCCTTGCCCTGCATGAAGTTGAACATGGCTACCAGCAGCCGGGTGATGCCTGGATCGACAGCGGTATCGGCGGCTTCGAAGACCACGGCCAGCAAGCCGCCGATCAGCCGTGTGAAGGCCTGGGTGGCCAGGCGTGGCGTGGGCTCCAGTTCACGGATACGACGCCGCAATCCGGGCAGTTCGTCCAGGCCATGCAATACATAGGCGATGCGGTTGAACAGACGGGCACGGTCCGCGGCATTGGCCTGGGCGGTATCCATGGCCATGAAGCATTCGTGTACCTGGCGCTCTACGGCGGCTGATTCGGCACTGTGTGCATCAAGTTGGTGCAGGTAATGGCTCGACTGGTTGCCGAGATAGATGTTGGAGTAGCCCCGTTCCTTCTGCAGGTGGTGCACCAACTGGCTGATATGGGTCACCAGTTGGCAGGTGAAGGACAGGCTTTCCAGGCCCTGCAGCTCGCAACGGCGGGCGGCGAGCATGAAACGCAGGGCGGCAGGCATGGTGGTGTCAGGCATGAGGGCAGTCTTTCAGGCAGTACGGTTGAACTAAAACAGTGCAAATAGCAGTCCAGTTGCCTTTGCCGGACTGCTTTTGGCTCAGGCGCTGCGCATCTCCAGTTCTCTGGCGGCGTCCATGGCGGCGCCGACCACGTCGCCAATCACCAGAATGGCCGGGCTTTTCAGCCTGAACGCCAAGGCGGCGTCGGCCATCTCCAGCAGGGTGCTGCGGCATTCGCGTTGATCCGGCAGCGAGGCGTTCTCGATCATCGCCACGGCGGTATGCGCCGCCATGCCTGCCTCGAGCAGATGCTGGCGGGTATCGGCCAGGGTGGCGATGCCCATGTACACCACCAGCGTCGTGCCGCTGTCGGCCAGCGCCTGCCAGTTGGGCGAGCTGCCATCCTGAGTGTGTGCGGTCACCAGGGTGACGCCGCGGGCGACACCGCGCAGCGTCAGGGAGATACCGCAGCGGGTCGCCGCGGCCAGGCCGGCGGTGATGCCGTTGACGATCTCGCAGTGCACGCCGCGGGCGGCCAGCCAGTCGGCCTCTTCGCCACCACGACCGAAGATGCACGGGTCACCCCCCTTGAGGCGTGCGACCACCTTGCCCTGGCGGGCATAGCGCAGCATCAGGCGATGGATGAAGGCCTGGGGCGTTGAGCGGCAGCCTCCGCGCTTGCCCACGCGGATCACCCGGGCACCGGGGCAGTGCTCCAGCACCTGCGGGTTGACCAGGTCATCGATCAGCACCACGTCGGCCAGGCCGAGGGCACGCACCGCCTTGAGGGTGAGCAGTTCCGGGTCGCCTGGGCCGGCGCCGATCAGCCAAACGCTTGGGTTCATCACGGTAATCCTTCTCTGTAGGGGCTGTTGACGTTTCCGCACGGCAACGCGGCTCGCGCTGAAACGTCAACAGACCCTAGGTTCAACCCAGTCTTCGCTAGGCTTCGATGGTCTGTAGCGCCAGCAGACGCTTGATTTCAGGTACGCAGGAGCCGCACTGGGTGCCGCAGCCGAGATTCTGTTTGAGCGCGATCAGGTCGCAGCCGCGCTCGATGCCCTCGCGCACTGCCGCCTCGCTGACGTTCATGCAGGTGCACAGGGTCTTGCCGGTCTGCGGGCGAGTCTGGCCGGGCGGGCTCTGCATTGGCGCCAGCAGCCAGCGGCGCAGCCCCAGGCCGCTGTCGTCATCGAGCGAGGTCTGATTTTGCCAGAGGTCGCGCAGCCAGCCACGAGCCAGGGTTTCACCGCTCAGGGAGAAGCCTGTCAGGCGACCGCCGTCGATACGCACGCGCTTGTGAATGGGCTGGCGGCCAGGGTCGCCACGAGGGTCGTCGTAGCGGATCACCGGTCCTTCGGCCAGGCCCAGTTGTTCCTGAAGCAGCTCGAGCAGCCCGGCATCGGGCGCATGATGGTGGGCGACGCGCATCACCAGTGCCGAGGTCTCGCGGCCGGCCAGGCCGAAGCTGGCGTAGGCGAAGGTTTCGCACAGCGGGCGCAGGGCTTGCAGGCGTTGCTGAACATCACCTTCGATCAGCGCGTGGAAGCTCCAGGGCAGGTCGATGGGCTGCACGTCGATGCCGGCGTGTTTCAGCTCCGGCTGCTTCGATAGCGGATCGAACGCCGGCAGGGTCAGGACATTGACGCCCAGGCCCTTGAGAAAGCGATCTCCCCAGTGCATGGGCAGGAACGCCTGGCCCTGTTGCAGACTGGCGTCGGTCTGTACGCGCACCACCAGTGTGCCGCGGCGGCTGCGCACTTCGACCAGTTGGCCGTTCTGCAGGTGCCGTTGCGCCATGTCGTGCGGGTGCAGATCGAGCAACGGTTCCTCGACATGGGCGAATAGCCGTGCCGCGGTGCCGGTACGGCTCATGCCATGCCACTGATCGCGCAGGCGCCCGGTGTTGAGCGTCAGCGGGTAGTGCCTGTCGCGTTGCTCTTTGGCCGGCTGGTAGGCCTCGGCGATGAAACGTGCGCGGCCGTTGGCGCTCGGAAAACGGCCGTCGCCATAGAGGCGCGGCGTGCCGCTCTGCGCACCTTCGGGAAAGGGCCATTGCTGCGGGCCACGTGCTTCCAGCAGCGCGTAGTCGAGGCCGCAGAGATCCAGATCTCGACCGCGTGTCAGGACCTTGTATTCCTCGAACAGCTGCTCGCACTTCTCGAAGGCGAAATGCCCGGACGGCACGCCCGGCAGGCGGGTTTCCAGGCGCCTGGCGAAGTCGCAGGTGATCGACCAGTCGGCCCGCGCCTCACCAGGTGCCGGTACGGCACGGCGCACGCGACTGACGCGGCGCTCGGAGTTGGTCACCGTGCCCTCCTTCTCGCCCCAGCTGGCGGCCGGCAACAGCAGGTCGGCGTAGCGGCAGGTTTCGGTGGTGAAGAAAGCCTCCTGCACGACCACGAAAGGGCAGTCGCTCAGGGCCTTGTGAATGCTGTGCTGGTCCGGCATGGACTGGGCCGGGTTGGTGCAGGCGATCCACAGCGCCTTGATCTTGCCGCTGCCCACTGCCTCGAACAGCTCGATGGCGCTGAGGCCAGGGGTTTCCGGCAGAGCGTCGACGCCCCAGTAAGCGGCCACTTCGGCGCGGTGTTCCGGGTTGGCGGCTTCACGGTGACCGGGCAGCAGATTGGACAGGCTACCGGTTTCCCGACCGCCCATGGCATTGGGCTGGCCGGTAAGGGAAAAGGGCCCGCTGCCGATCTTGCCGATCTGCCCGGTGGCCAGGTGCAGGTTGATGATCGCGGCGTTCTTTGCGGTGCCGGCGGTGGACTGATTGACGCCCATGCACCACAGCGACAGAAAACGCGGCGAGCTGCCGATCCAGTCCGCACAGCGGCGCAAATCCGCTTCGCTGATTGCGCAGAGCTGGGCGACGCGCGCAGGCTCGTAGTCGGCGACCAACGCGTGTAGCGCCTCGAAGCCTTCGGTGTGCGCCTCGATGAAAGCGTGGTCGATACGCCCCTGTTCCAGCAGCAGGTGCAGCACGCCGTGCAGGAGCGCCACATCGCTGCCGGGCGCGATGGCCAGGTGCAGGTCGGCGAGGTCGCAGGTGTCGGTGCGCCGCGGGTCGACGACGATCACCTTCATCTGCGGGTTTGCTGCCTTGGCCGCCTCCAGACGGCGAAACAGGATCGGGTGGGCATAGGCCATGTTGCTGCCGATGATCAGTAGCGTGTCGGCCTGCTCGATGTCTTCGTACGAGCAGGGCGGCGCATCGGCACCCAGGCTGCGCTTGTAGCCGACCACGGCCGACGACATGCACAGGCGTGAATTGCTGTCGATATTGTTGGTGCCGACCAGCGCGCGGGCCAGCTTGTTGAAGGCGTAGTAGTCCTCGGTCAGCAACTGCCCGGAGATATAGAACGCGACGCTGTCCGGGCCGTGCTGGCGAATCGTTTCGGCGAACACATCGGCAGCATGATCGAGGGCGCTGTCCCAGTCGGTACGAACACGACCCAGCCCTTTGCCGAGGCGCAGTTCGGGGTACAGGGCGCGGGCGGCGAGATCGCCGGTCAGGTGCAGCGATGCGCCCTTGCTGCACAGCTTGCCGAAGTTCGCCGGGTGCGCGGGATCGCCGCTGACGCCAAGAATGCGCTCGCCGTCGTGCTCGATCAGCACGCCGCAGCCGACGCCGCAATAACAGCAGGTCGACGCGCTGGTGCGTGTCACGCCGCTGAGTTCCTGAACACCCATCAGGCCGCTCCCTGCAGGAGAATCGGATCGGTGCTGCAGGTGGATGACAGGCTGCTCACCGCATCCTCGCCGAACATCAGCATGTCGCGGATATCCGCCACCTGGCGACCTTCGCGGATCAGTTGCAGATACCAGGCGCCATCGGCGGTATCGCCATACAGGCAGGCGCCGACCAGCACGTCGTTCTTCAGCACCAGTTTGCGATAGCTGCCAGTGATCGGGTCGTCGAGAACGATACTCTGCGTCCCTGGGCCGCCAGCGAAGTCACCTGCGGAGAACAGGTCGATACCGGTGACCTTTAGCTTGGTGGCGGTCAGCGAGCCGAGATAGCGGCGAAAGCCCTGCATGGCCAGGTGGCTGGCACATACTCGCGCCTGTTCGAACAATGGTGCCACCAGGCCGTAGGCGACGCCGCGGTGGCTGACGCACTCGCCGACGGCGTAGACCCGGGGGTCGAAGCTCTGCAGCGTATCGTTGACCAGAATACCGCGCGCGCAGGGCAGGCCTGCGTGCTGGGCCAGTTCGATGTTGGGGCGAATACCGGCGGCCATCACCACCAGGTCGGCGGGCAGTTGTTCACCATCGCTGAAGCGCACGGCGCTGACCCGGCCGCTGTCGGTGCCGATCAGCTCGGCGGTCTGCTTGCCCAGGGCGAAGTGCAGGCCGCGTCGTTCCAAGGCGCTCTGCAGCAGCCTGCCAGCACGCTCGTCGAGCTGGCGTTCCAGCAGGGTAGCGCCGTTGTGTACCACGCTCACATCCATGCCACGCAGCTTGAGGCCATGTGCCGCCTCCAGACCGAGCAGGCCGCCGCCGATGACCACCGCACGACGGTGCAGGTTGGCGCTGTCGAGCATGCAGCGGGTGTCGGCGATATCCCGGTAGCCGATCACGCCTGCCAGACCATTGCCCGGTATCGGCAGGATGAATGGCCGCGAGCCGGTGGCGATCAACAGTCGGTCATAATCGGCACTGCTGCCATCATCGGCGATCACCCGGCGGTGCACCCGGTCGATTTCCACCACCTTGCGGCCCAGCAGCAGATGGATGCCGTGCTCGGTGTACCAGCTCAATTCGTTGAGCACGATGTCATCGAAGGTCTGTTCGCCCGCTAGCACCGGTGAGAGCAGGATGCGGTTGTAGTTGGGGTGCGGCTCGGCGCCGAACACGGTGATGTCGTAGAGGTCGGGAGCGATCTTGAGCAGTTCTTCCAGCGTGCGTACGCCGGCCATGCCATTGCCGATCATCACCAGTTTCAATCGTTTCATCCGCTACCTCCGTGGCCCTGAGTGAATCGCGGCAAACAAAAAAAGGCGTCCTGCACCGTAGTGCAAGGACGCCTTTGTCCGATCCCGATTCGTTTCGGGGAGCCCTGCCGGCTACCGGCGTGCTCTATGTCTGCAGGGACATGAGCAGGGAGTGTGCCAATTGCCCGGGAACGGCGCGGCAGAGTGGTACCGCAAGCAGGAAATGGCTCCGTGAGTCAGCGGCGCGAAGCCGCAACCCCGCGTCGCCCAGTTCCTGGCCGTGATTGGGCGGGGCAGGGCGCAGCCAGCATCCTGTCCCGCTGGCTACGCCTGATCGACCCTATGGTGAGGGCTATCTCTGCGCGTTGTTGGTGCGTTGCGCACCTGGTTTGTGCGTCAAGGCGTCAGCAGCAGGCGTTTGCTGCCGTAGGTCTTCTCCAGATTCTGCTGCTGCACGGGGAAACTCAGGTACTTGGCCCGCCGCCAGGCATCGATGCCGTCGGCATAGTGCGGGCTGGCCGGGTTGCCCGATTGCCCGGAGCTGTTCAGGCCGATCATCGGTTCCTCGCGACCGAAGTCGACGATCATCCGCATGCTCGGGATCAGCCAGGTATCGAAGTCCTGACCCCAGTTGTAGGCCGAGACGTTCAACGTGCTGTGATCACCGCCGGCCGGGTAGGGGCCGCGGTCCAGATAGCCCTTCAGGGAGCCGATGCTGGCGCGCTGACCGGCGCCGAGGTAGGGCGCCATCTGCGTGCTACCGCTCAGCCACTCGTAAGTGTGCAGCTTGCCCCATTGCCAGGCGGTGCGTTCAGCGCCCAGGCGCTGCTCGAGCAGCTCGATGCTGGCCGCCAGGCTGCGGGCGAGAATCGCCGGTTTGTCTTCCTTCTGCGGAGTACGCACGTCGTCCCAGAACGGGCTGTCTTCACGGCCGAGCAGGTGATCGGCCTGGGCCGAATAGGAGAGGTTGGCGGTATCGACCAGCGCCTTCCAGGCCTTCGAGGTTTCCGGGCCGAGTTCGTCGAGGAAGATCTGCCGCGCGCTTTCGTGCAGGAAGGCGCCATACACGGCTGCGTCCGCGGAGGTCGCGGAGAGCTTGCCGTCGAAGGCCATCAAGCGGCTCAGGGCTTCACGGGCCTTGCCACGCTGTGCCTCTGGCAGGCGGTCGATGGCCTGGCGCAGTGGTGCGGCCATGTTCTGCGCTTCGAACATGTTCTGCAGCTTGGCGACGAAAGGCGAGGTCTGATCGTATTGCATGGCAATCATGCTTTGCGTGTCATGGCGACCGCTGCCGGCCAACTGCGCGATGCGCTCGTAGCGCTCCGGGGCGTACCAGGAGTTGGAAAGCTGCATGCCATAACCGCGAGGCACGCTGCGCTGATTGGCGCTACCCAGCCAGCCTTGCTGCGGGTCCTGGTCGTAAGGATGGAGCATCGGGTCGGCGAAGCCATCCCACTCGTAGCGGCTGTCCCAGCCCGGCGATGGCACCAGGCCCTGGCCGCCGCGGCGGTTGGGGAAGCGCCCGGTGACCTGCCAGCCGATATGCTCGGCATCGGCGAACACCAGGTTCAGTGGCATGGCACGGATTTCCCGGGCTGCCTCGAAGGCCTGTTCCACCGACTGCGCGCGCGACAGATCGAAGAAGGCGTCGAGGCTGGCGTCGTCTTCGAACTGGGTGGTCTGCAGCGCCAGGCCGTAACCACTCTGCAACTGCAGGGGTTGCAGCGGATGCTTGCGCTCGCCCAGCACGCTGTTGAGCAGCGCGCCGTGACGGGTTTCGTAGAGTGTTTCGCGAATCGGTTTCTGACCCTTGATGAAGAAGGTTTCCTGGCGCTCCTGAGCTGGCTGCCATTTGCCATCGGCGAGATACAGAAGGCGATTGCCTTCACGCTTGACCTGTTCGAGGAACAGGTCCTGGTTGTCGCCCATCACCATGGTCATGCCCCAGGCGAGCTTGCCGTTGAAACCGGCAACCACGGCGGGTATGCCCGCGACCGTCACGCCCGATGCCTGGAATTTCGGCGCACGAATCTGCACGAAGCTCCATACCGAGGGCAGCTCGATCGGCAGATGGGTGTCGTTGGCCAGCAGGCTCTTGCCGCTGCGACTGCGCGAGGGCGCGATGGCCCAGTTGTTCGAGGCGGCGACGCCGAGCATGTGCCGCTCGGACACCTGAGCGGCAGCGCTCTTCACCGCCTGAAGGCCGGGAATGTTGCCGCCGAGAGCAAGGCCCTTGAGTTTTTCGGCTTCCTCGAACGGTAATGGCTCGTCCGGGTAGGTCGGCAGCAGCCAGGCCAGTTTGTCCGCGCCGACTTTCTGGGTCAGGGTCAGGGCCGCGATCTCTTCCTGCAGGTTCACCGAGAGGCCGAAGTTGAGCAGGCAGAAGATCATCACCGAATCTTCGGGCTTCCAGTAAGGCGGCCGGTAGCCGGCTTCGGCCAGGTCCATCGGCAGCTTGTCACGATAGCGGAACAGGTAGGCGTTGACGCCACGGGCATAGACTTCGAAGAACGCCTTCATCCGCGGCGAGGCATTCTTGTAGAGCACCTCGGCGCTCTTCTTGAGGTTCACCGCGCGCATGAAACGGTCCATTTCCAGCACGCCAGGGCCGGCCATTTCCGCCAGGCGACCCTCGGCCATCAGACGCAGACTGACCATCTGGCTGAGGCGATCGCTGGCGTGTACGTAGCCGAGGGTGAACAGGGCGTCGTGAAAGGTATGGGTCTCGATCAGCGGCATGCCCAGCGGGTTGCGGCGTACCGAGGCGGTTTGCGCCAGCCCCTGGACACGGAAGGAACCCTGATCCGGGTGCACGCTGTTGCGGTAGCGGCTATCGAGCAGAGACTGGCAGCCGCTCAGCGCGACCAGGCCGGTAACGAGGCCGGCGAGGCCAAAGGTGGCGAGAGGACGGAAAGCGCGCGGCAGCATGCGGCGGACTCCTGGCGGAAAATGGCGGTGGTGGGCGGGTGCCCGGATGCGAATGGCGCTAAAGGTAGAGAGCGGCATGGCGCCTGGCAAGTGGCGCCGTGATCGGAGCGACGGTCGTCGCCCCATGGGTTATGGGCGCGCGCTCAGTCCGTCGTCGAGCAGCCAGCGGGCAGCCTCTCGGGCTTGCTGGTCGTGAGCCTGGGCCAGCTCGGCGAAACGGCTCTCGTGCTGGCGCCGTTCGGCCCGACTCAGGGCTTTCCAGTCGGCGTGGGTGGGCACGTGTGCAGTCGCCTGGTAAAGCTGCTGAAAGACTTGGGTCTGGGGCGTCAGGCTCAGTGTGGAGTCGTAATTGTCGAGCAGCACCTTGATGCGAATCGCGCCTTCTATCAGCGGCACCTGCCCGTCGAGCAGACAACTGGCCAGCACCCGTAAATCATCGTGCAGACGCTGGCGCTGGGCGTGGCGAGCATCGCTCTGCAGGCGTTGCCTGGCCCAGACCCGACGCCACAGATGGGCGGCGTACAGCGTCAGGGCGACGACGATCAGCGTCGCGAACAGGATCAGCAGGTGATCAGGCCCCATGGCACTTCTTGAATTTCTTTTCGCTGCCGCACGGGCAGGGATCGTTGCGACCAACGTCCTTCAGGGTGTTGCGTACCGGCTCCTGAGGTGCGTGGTTGCAGTGCGGGCCGTGCACATGGCCGTGATGATCGTGGCCATGATCATGGTCGTGATCGTGGTTGCAGTCAGGGCCGTGGACGTGGGGTTGCTGGGTCATGCGAGGTTACTCCGGAAGATATTCACCGGGAATTATCTCGCCATTGCGTGCCATGTGCACGCGGCGCCCGAAGAATAATCCGGTTTTCACTTCACCCTGCAGGCGATAGCTGATGGGCTGGTCCGGCTGTTCGAGCAACTTGACCACCTGACGCACGTGGCGCCACAGGTTGGTACGTACGGGAACGTCGAATTCGGTATGACCATTGGCGGGCACGGTGAACCAGACTTCCGATTCACCCTCGGCGAGCTTCACGTCGTTGAGGTGCACCACGTAGTTGAGGCCACGCACTGGCAGGCTGACGTCGTTGGGGTTGTCGATCCGGAAGCGCAGGACGAAGCGCTGCTCCAGCAGCTTGGCCCTTACCACGTCGACATTCACGAGACGAACGTCGGGATCTTCGAAATCGTCCGAAAGCCAGGTCGAGCAACCGCTCAAGACCGAGCACAGACCAAGAAACACCAGTAGGCTAAGAATTCTTATCATTTGCGCCTGAGAAAACATTTCATACTCCGTTCGAGGCCTCAGTGTAACAAGAGACGGCTTGGCTGCCCTAGGGGCTGTTAACATTTCCGCGCAACCTGGGTGGCCCCAGGCCGAAGCGCCAAGCAGACGCTCGCCGCCGTCATCGCATTTCGAGCGCTTTGCCAGGAGCGCAGCGAGGAAATGCCGACGGACTCTCGTGTGCTCGCAAAAAGCTGCGTCATACTGGCCTGCATGCATTTAGGTTTTATTGCTGTGGCCAAAGCAGCACACGAAATGACAAAAAGGAGCGTGGTGATGGCGCGATACGAAGTCGCATTTTCCGGTGAGCTGGTGCCCGGTGCCCAGCTGGAAACCGTACAGGCCAACCTGGCCAAGCTGTTCCAGGCCGATGCCCAGCGTATCGCTCAGCTGTTTTCCGGGCGGCGGGTGGTGATCAAGAACAATCTGGACGAAGCCGCTGCCGAGAAGTACCGCAGTACCCTGGAGCGCGCCGGGGCGCGTGTCGAAGTGATCGATACCGAGCCGGAAATCATCGAAGAGATCGAACTGGCGCCGCCACCACCGGCCCAGCCGATCACTGCGCCAGCCAGTCAGCCGCAGCCGGGGCGCCTGCAGGTGGCGCCGCGTGATGAATACATGGCGGCCTTTGCCGATGTCGATGCGCCGGATTTCGGCGTTGCCGCGTTGGGTGCGGATCTACAGGATGCGCCAGTCGAGGTGGCCGAGCCCGTGCTGGACTTGTCACAATTCAGCCTCGCCCCGGTGGGCAGCGACATGGGCCAGGCGAAGGCTCAGCCCGCAGCAGCGGCGCCGGATACCTCGCACCTCAAGCTGGTGTGAAGTCGTAGCTATAGATAGCCCGCGCAGCACTTCTTGAACTTCTGCCCACTGGCGCATGGGCAGGGGTCGTTGCGCCCGGCCTGCAGGCCTACGGTCGGGTCGATGAAGTACCAGCGGCCCTGATTCTGCACGAAAGCGGAGCGTTCACGGTGGCTGTGCTCGCCGGCTGCGTCGTGCCAGCGGGCGATGAAGGTCACCCTGGCATGTTCGGGCTGACCACCCAGCAACTCCGAGTGCTCGACCTCCAGGCCCAGCCAGGTGCTTTGCAGGCTCCAGGCGCGGATGCCTTCGACGTCGAGTTTCGCCTGCTGGGCGGGCAGCGAAGTCGCCACCAGATAATCGATATTGCCAAGCACGTAAGCGCTGTAACGCGAGCGCATTAGGCTCTGCGCGCAGGGAGCAGGCACGCCGTCGTGATAACGGCCGCAGCAATCCAGCAGAGAGTCGCCGCTACCGCAGGGGCAGCCAGTTTGCGGGGCTCCGGTTTCCATACTTACCACCAGTACTTGCCGAAATTTTCCGGATTGGCCCAGAACTTGGCGTTCAGCCAGTCGGGTGCCTGTTTGTACTCGAGCAGGTCATAGGTGAACAGACTGAGAACCTGCTCTTCCCTCGCGAAGCGCTCGCTGACATGCAGGGCGAGGGCGAAGAAGTCGGTGTCTTTCCAGCCGCTGGCCTGCAGGTCGACCAGCACCGCCATGCGGCTGGCATTCAAATTGCGTATGCCACCGAGCAGTTGTAGGCCATCGCGTTTGGGCATGTGCTCAAGGCAATCGACGATGACGGCGAGATCGAAACGCTGTCCGGCCAGCTCCGCTGGCAGGGCGCCGGTGGCGGAATGGGCGATCAGGCTCTGGGGATGCGCTTGTCGAAAGGCATTCACGGCAGGTTGCTCGCTGGCACCGATCAGCAGCAGGCGTTCGGGCGCATAACGTTGAAGTAGAGCTGCCAGCGATTGTTGCGGCGTGCGTGTAGAAATGATGTGGCTCATCGAAAACCTCGAAGGAATCACAAAAGACTACCCCGCGCGGATGCAATCAACTAGAACTGTTCGTTCTGCTCGGCTGTCGTAACGCTGTCTGGCAGATTTTAAAACGGGCGTCTTTAATCCAGAGTGTCGGTTTTTGCACCGATTCCCATTAGGAGACTTGCATATGAGTATTACAAGGAAAGCGGTACCCCTGATCATTGCGTCCACCTTTCTGACGGGGTGCGCTGGCGTTCAGAAATCCGACTGGCCAACCTGTGCTGCGGTAGGCGGCGTCAGTGGCGCAGCGTTGGGCGCCATCGAAAGCTCGGCCTGGGCTGGTGGTGGTGCAGTGATCGGTGCTGGCTTCGCTGCCGCCTATTGCTGGGTGCACGGCGCTGATGGTCAGGAAGAGCTGGTGTTGGTCGAAGAAACCATCGTCGAAGAGCCGGTGGTCGCTGAGCCGGTTGCTGAAGCGGTACGTGTCGAGCTGGACGTGAAGTTCGATTTTGACAAGTCTCAAGTGAAGCAGGAAAGCCTTGGCGATATTCAGAGCCTGGCTGACTTCCTCAAGCAATATCCGCAAACCACCACTGTGGTTGAAGGCCATACCGACTCCGTCGGTACCGACGCCTACAACCAGGCCCTGTCCGAGCGCCGTGCAAATGCCGTGCGTGAAGTACTGGTCAATCAGTACGGTGTGGGTGGTACCCGCGTGAACGCAGTCGGCTATGGTGAAAGCCGTCCGGTTGCCGATAACGCCACCGAAGAAGGCCGTGCGATCAACCGTCGCGTGGAAGCGGAAGTCGAAGCACGGCCATAAGCCAGCCTCGACATTCGCGAGAATCCTGACCGGCTTCATGCCGGTCAGGAGCACGATGCCACGCAACGGGCATCGTTTTCGTTCGACCCTCTGGTTTCCTTACCCGCAAACACAGTAATGTGCCGCAAAATCATAAGCGGTCGGGGCGGGCAATGAAGACTATCGCGGGGCTGGGCAAACTCTTGGCGACACTGTTCTGGTGCGTTGTGCTTGCCAATCTGATCGACCCATACGCTCAACCTTTCGCTCAGTTGCTGACGCTCGCTGGCGCTGCCGTGCTGGCACTGCATGTCATCGAACTGGCGTTGTTCAATGGTCTGCTTCGCGGTCAGCCGCGCGTCGCGGTGGCGCGGGCTCAGGTGCTGGCTTTCGGCATCTTCCATCTGTGGACGCTTCCGGCTGTAGCCAGCACGGCTCTGCAGGTGAGCCCCGAGGAAACCGCCCATGCGTAAGCTGATTCTGCTGGCGGCACTGTGTTGCCCGTTGCTGGCACTGGGCGAGGCCGTCATCGAGGTCGACTCCCACAACTTCATGCGCCTGCCCGCGCAGGGCAGCGTGCTGCAATTGCAGCGCCTGACGATCGCAGACAACGGTACCTTGCTGGTGCCGGTCGGGGTCAGCGAGTTGCGTATCGACGAGCTATATCTGGGTCATAACGCGCAGATCGCCATCGCGCCGTCCAACGAAAGTCTGCATCTGGATATCGGCTCCGGCGAGATCGCCTCGGGCGCGCAGATCAGTGCGCCGGGTGCTCCGGGTACTGCCCAGCGTGCAGCAGTACCGGGGCGTACGCTGGTCATCCGTCTGCAGGCGGTGAATACCGATCAGTGGCTGCTCGATGCCCGTGGTGGTCGTGGCGCCCCCGGTTATGCCGGACTGGACGGCGCCGATGGCAAGGCCGGTGGTTGTGCCTGGGGGCAGGCCAGTGAAGGCCACAATGGCCAGAACGGTACCGATGGGCATCCCGGTGCGCCGGGTGGGCAGGTGCGTCTGGAGGTCCCGGCGGACTTCCCTGTCGAGCGTTTGCAGGCCCGGCTGGAAGGTGGCGCCGGTGGCCCTGCCGGTAGTGCGGGCATTGCCGGTACGGGTGGTGCGAGCAAGGGCTGCTGGATCTACAGCACCAGCGGTGCTCGCGATGGGCGGCCCGGCATGGCCGGCCAACCCGGTGCAGCCGGGCAGGACGGGCGCCTTGACGTGGTGCGTTTCTGATCAGCGCTTAAAGATTGGGGCGGGCTGCCGCGATCGCGACCACGACCAGCCCCAATGACAGGTTGATCGCGACCAGTCGGCGGATACGCCCCAGTACGACGCCACCTGCCAGCCAGTCCTGGGCTTGCACCGCGCGGCGCAATGCCGGCAGTTGCAAGGCCTGGATACGCAGGAACAGCGCCAGCATCGCCAGATAAAGGCCCATCATCACGTTCACGTAGCGGGGGGCGCCATCGAAGCCGCTGAAGCCCATGTGCAGCATGCCGACTCCGCTGATCGGCAACAGCAGCACCGCGATCCACACCCAGACGAAGAAGCGCCGGAACACGTCCAGCCATAGCGTCAGCCGCTCGGCGGGCTGCAGCGTGGCGCCTGTCGCGGGGCGCAGCACCATCCAGGCGAAGAACATGCCGCCGACCCAGACCAGCGCAGCGAGCAGGTGCAGGGTGTAGATCAAGGAATAAGGTTGCATTCATGTACTCCGGTTACAGCCCGGATCAGGCAGCATTGGCCGATGCGATCGCAGCCATGCCTGGCCGACGTTGCCGAAGTCCATTTCCTCGCCGTCGCTCGGGACGGCTCGATTGCCAGCAGCACTGCGCTGATCGGGTTTCAGAAAGTCTTGCCGCGCGCTGCTCTTCATCCGGTTTTGGCAAGCGAGTCAGCGCGCAGGCGATTGGCGCGCTATGATAGCGGCCGTTTGCAAACACTGAAAATATATCCAGCCTTTTTAGCCTAAGTTCTTCATGCTCAGTACCGAACTCAAGTCCCAGATCCAGGGCGCCTATTCCCGTTTTCTCGAGTCCAAGGGGCTCAAGCCGCGCTATGGGCAGCGTCTGATGATCGCTGAAATAGCCAAGGTGCTCGGGACCATCAAGACCGACGACGAGGAGCGTCGCCTGGGCGAGCCTGCCGTGGTCGCGGTGGAGGCTGGCACCGGTACCGGCAAGACCGTGGCCTACAGCATGGCGGCCATCCCTATCGCCAAGGCGGCCGGCAAGCGGCTGGTGATCGCCACGGCCACCGTGGCCCTGCAAGAGCAGATCGTGCACAAGGATCTTCCGGATCTGATGCGCAACAGCGGCCTCAGTTTCAGCTTCGCACTGGCCAAGGGCCGTGGGCGCTATCTGTGCCTGTCGAAACTCGACGTATTGCTGCAGGAAGGCCAGGCGCAGAGCTCCACCGCGCAGTTGTTCGAGGAAGAAGGCTTTCGTATCGACGTGGACGAGGCAGGGCAGAAGCTCTTCACCTCCATGATCGAGAAGCTCGCTGGCAATAAGTGGGATGGTGACCGTGACAGCTGGCCCGAGGAGCTGGAAGACAGCCGTTGGGCGCAACTGACCACCGATCACAGCCAATGCACCAGCCGGCACTGCCCCAACTTCGGACAATGCGCCTTCTACAAGGCCCGCGAAGGCATGGGCAAGGTCGATGTGATCGTCACCAACCATGACATGGTGCTGGCGGATCTCGCCCTCGGCGGCGGGGCGGTGCTGCCCGATCCGCGTGACACTCTGTATGTGTTCGACGAAGGCCATCACCTGCCGGACAAGGCCATCGGCCATTTCGCGCACTTCACCCGGCTGCGCTCCACCGCCGACTGGCTCGAGCAAATCGCCAAGAACCTCGCCAAGCTGCTGGCTCAGCATCCCCTGCCGGGTGACCTCGGTCGGCTGATCGAGCAGGTCCCGGAGCTGGCTCGCGAGCTCAAGACCCATCAGCAGTTCATGTTCAGCGCCTGTGAGCAGCTCGCTGATTTCAAGCCGGGCGAAGACATGGAGGGGCGTGAGCGGCCGCGCCATCGCTTCATCGGCGGCGTGGTGCCCGAACACCTGATCGAGCTGGGCCTGGAACTCAAGAAGGGTTTTTCCAAACTCACCGATCTGTTCACTGGCGTCACCGAAAAACTCAAGGAAGCCATGGATGGTGAGACCGGCAACGGCATCGCCAGCCACCAGGCCGAAGAGTGGTACCCGCTGTTCGGCAGTCTGCTGGCGCGGGCCAAGGGCACCTGGGAGCTGTGGCTGGCGTTCACCAGTGAAGACCCGGAAGACAGCCCACCGATGGCGCGCTGGCTGACCCTGGCCGAAAGTGGTGCGTTGTTCGATATCGAGGTCAATGCCAGCCCGATCCTGGCCGCCGAGACCCTGCGGCGCAACCTGTGGAATGTGGCCTATGGGGCCCTCGTGACCTCGGCGACACTCACCGCACTGGGAACCTTCGACCGCTATCGCATGCGCGCCGGGCTGCCGAAGGTGGCCGTCACGGCGGTGGTGCCGAGTCCGTTCCACCATGCCGATGCAGGCGTGTTGCGGGTCCCGGATCTGAAGGCCGACCCGCGCAATGCCGCCGAGCACACGGCCGCGATCATCCGCGATTTGCCTGGGCTGGTGCAGGGTTCGCGGGGAACCCTGGTGCTGTTTTCCTCGCGTCGACAGATGCAGGACGTGTTCGACGGCCTGGAGCGCGACTGGCGCAAGCGTGTGTTCATCCAGGGCAACCTGTCCAAGCAGGAAACCCTCAACAAGCACAAGGCTCGGGTCGACAGTGGCGAGGAGAGCGTGCTGTTCGGTCTCGCCAGCTTCGCCGAAGGTGTCGACTTGCCTGGCGCCTATTGCGAGCACGTGGTGATCGCCAAGATTCCTTTCGCGGTACCGGATGATCCTGTCGAGGCCGCGCTGGCGGAGTGGATCGAAGCCCGTGGCGGCAACCCGTTCATGGAGATATCCGTGCCCGATGCATCGCTGCGCCTGGTTCAGGCCTGCGGGCGCCTGCTACGTACCGAGGCGGATCGTGGCACCATCACCCTGTTGGATCGACGGGTGGTCACCCAGCGTTACGGCAAGGCGATTCTCAATGCGTTGCCGCCGTTTCGCCGAGAGATCTCCTGACTCCATCCCGGGGACGGCGAAAAAACAGGCACCAAAATCGTCCTTAATCGACATGCGGGCTTTGCGGTCAGGCCCCCATCTGGCGCACTATTGCCGCTTCGCGCGTGAAGCGCGGCATAGGGCTCGTGGCGGGACTGTCGCGGGTCATTTTTATCTGTCGAGTTGCGGGGAGAAGGGGTCTTGAAGGTCAACACCTGGCTACTGTCGGCCGATCGTTCGGTGCAGTGCGACGCGCACGTGCCCACCGAGGGTCTGGTTTCCAAAGTACGGTCACTGTGCATCGCTGCAGCCCGTCCTCGACAACCCCTGACGATGGGACGTCTGGTTCTGGTCGCGCTGCTCGGCCTGCCGACCACGGGCCATGCCGCAGATCAACAGGAGCTGTTCAACTTCGTCCGGCCGATGGACGCGGTACAGATCGGTGGCGAAAACGCCTACCTGCCCAGCGTTACTGCGGAAAGCGCTGCCCAGGGCGAAATCCTGCGCCGCGCTACCTTCAACCCAAGCGAACGCCCGACGCTGCGGCTGACTCCGCAGAGTGGCAACTGGGACTGGTCCGAGTTCAGTGCCATGAGTTTGCGAGTGCAGAACGCCATGGATTGGGCGCTGACTGTCGATGTCACCATCGAAAGTGCCGACGGCAAGCGCCTGACCACCCAGATCGCCCTGCCAGCCGGGCCCGCGCAGACACTGCTGGTGCCGCTGGGGGCTACCTCGCCGCGTGCTCAGGGTATGCGTGCCGGGGCCGTGATGCCGTGGCGTTACGATGGTCGTCTGCTGCTGTTGGCGGAGACCGTCAATGGTGAGATCGACCCGGCGAAGGTCACTGCGGTGACGCTCTCCATCCCCAATCCTCAGGCTGCCCAGCATCTGTTGCTGGGACGTTTCGGTGTGCGCGACAGCGCCGATCTGGAAGACGCCTACCGCGGTATCGTCGATACCTATGGTCAGTTCACTCGCCGCGATTGGCCGGGCAAGATCAAGAACGACGATCAACTGCGCCAGGGTGTCGCTCAGGAAGACAAGCAACTGCAGGCCTGGCAGGCCGATCGCCCCCGGCAGGACAACTACGGTGGCTGGATCGGCGGCCCGTCCTTCGAGGCCACTGGCTTTTTCCGCACCGAGAAGCGGGCAGGGCGCTGGTTCCTGATCACGCCCGAGGGCAACCCCTTCTATTCCCTGGGGGTGAACACGGTCATCGGCAGCGAGAGCCAGACCTATATCGAAGGCCGTGAAAAGATGTTCAGCGCGCTGCCCGCCGAGGGCGAGCCGCTGGCCGCGTTCTACGGCAGCAGCGACAACCAGTCCGATACCGGCGCCAACCGCGGCCGTGCCTTCGACAGTGGTCGTTGGTACGATTTCTACAGCGCCAACCTGCAGCGCACATACGGCGCTCAGGACCCCAAGGTCTGGCGCGAGCGGGCACAGAATCGTCTGCAGGCCTGGGGCTTCAACACCCTGGGTAACTGGAGCGAGAACGATTTCGCCGTCGACAAACGCATGCCCTACAGCATCCCGCTGTCGATCCATGGCGACTACGCGACCATCAGCACCGGTATCGATTGGTGGGGCGGCATGCCTGACCCGTTCGATCCACGATTCGCCATGGCCGCCGAGCGCGCCATCGCCATCGCCACCCGTGACCATCGTGACGACCCCTGGGTGATGGGCTATTACGCCGACAACGAACTGGCCTGGGCCGGTCCGGCGGACGATCCGCTATCGCGCTACGCCCTGGCATACGCGACCCTGCGCCTGACCACCGACGTGCCGGCCAAGCGTGCGTTTCTGAAACAGCTGCGCGACAAGTACCGCAACCAGGAAGGGCTGTCCAAGGCCTGGGGTATCGAGCTGCAGGCCTGGGAACTGATGGAAGACCCTGGCTTCAAGGCGCCGCCGATCAACCCGGCCTACCCGGCCATTGAAAACGACATGAAGCGTTTTCTGCGTCTGTTCGCCGACACCTATTTCAAGACCATCGCCGACTCGCTCGACTGGCACACGCCGAATCATCTACTGCTCGGTGGTCGTTTCTCGGCGAGCATTCCCGAGGCCGTGGAAGCCTGTGCTCAATACTGTGACGTGCTGAGCTTCAATTTCTACACCCGCGAGCCGCAGCACGGTTACGACTTCGAGGCACTGCGCAAGCTGGACAAGCCGATGCTGGTCACCGAGTTCCATTTCGGCTCTCGCGACCGCGGCCCGTTCTGGGGCGGCGTATCCGAGGTCTACAAGGAGGAGGAGCGCGGCCCGGCCTATGCGCATTTCCTCGAGAAGGCCCTCGAAGAACCGCAGATCGTCGGTGTGCACTGGTTCCAGTACCTCGATCAGCCGGTAACCGGGCGCCTGCTCGATGGCGAGAACGGGCACCTGGGGCTGGTGGCGATCACCGACAGGCCGTGGGACGGTTTCGTCCAGGCTGTTCGCAAGGCCAACCTGGCCGTGCCGTCCAAGGTGCTCGAGGAGGCAGCCAAGGAGCCGCCAGCCGCAGCCGCTCCGGCCAAGGACGCGGCGGCCGAGCCTGAAGCCAAGCCGAGCGAAGCGACCACGCCTTAATCACCGGGGCGCCGGGTGAGCCTGGCGCCTCCCTCGCAGGAGCAAGCAGTGCAGATTCAGGGTTACTTCGACCTCAAGTTCGAAGCAGTGAAAGACGCCTTCGCCGATTTCTTCGACGATCCGCAGGAACGCGGTGCAGCGCTCTGCGTTCAGGTGGGCGGTGAAACCGTGGTGGATATCTGGGCCGGGGTCGCCGACAAGGACGGCCAGCAGGCCTGGCACAGCGATACCATCCTCAACCTGTTTTCCTGCACCAAGCCCTTCACGGCGGTTACCGCGCTGCAGTTGGTCGGCGAAGGCAAGCTGGAACTGGACGCACCGGTAGCCCGCTATTGGCCGGAGTTCGCGGCAGCAGGCAAAGAGCGCATCACCCTGCGCCATCTGCTCAGCCATCAGGCCGGGTTGCCGGCGATACGTGAGAGCTTGCCAGCCGAAGCCCTTTACGACTGGCAGACCATGACCCGCGCGCTGGCGGCCGAGGCACCCTGGTGGGCCCTGGGCGAAGGCCACGGCTATGCGCCGATCACCTATGGCTGGCTGGTCGGAGAATTGTTACGGCGTATTGAAGGGCGTGGCCCGGGCGAGTCGATCGTTGCACGCACCGCCAAGCCGTTGGGCTTGGACTTTCATGTCGGCCTGGCCGATGAGGAATTCCACCGGGTGGCGACGATCAGCCGTGGCAAGGGCAATGTCGGCGATGCCGCGGCCCAGCGCCTGCTCAAGACCATGATGAGCGATGCCCAGGCCCTGACCACCCGGGCGTTCGCCAACCCTCCCTCGATCATGACCAGCACCAACAAGCCGGAGTGGCGGCGCATGCAGCAGCCCGCCGCCAATGGCCACGGCAATGCCCGTAGCCTCGCTGGTTTCTACAGCGGTCTGCTCGATGGCAGCCTGCT
Organism: Pseudomonas sp. MEJ086; assembly: GCF_030209025.1. Classification (NCBI taxonomy): domain Bacteria; kingdom Pseudomonadati; phylum Pseudomonadota; class Gammaproteobacteria; order Pseudomonadales; family Pseudomonadaceae; genus Pseudomonas; species Pseudomonas sp. MEJ086. Next base: position 100,492 of record NZ_JARVSV010000003.1, on the reverse strand, counting down.
CGACAGCGAGCTGTTGGCCGAACTCACCCGTGAGCACAGTGTCGGTGAGGACAGGACCTTGCTGACGTCGACCCGTTTCGGCCTTGGTTGCATGCTCGATCAGCCCGCCCTGGCCAACGCCACCTACGGCATGGGGCCGGGCGCATTCGGCCATCCCGGCGCGGGAGGTTCGACCGGTTTCGCGGACCCGCAGCGCGATGTGGCCGTGGGTTTCGTTACGAATAACCTGGGGCCGTTCGTCTTAATGGATCCGCGGGCACAGAAACTTGCAGGTATCTTATGCAAGTGTTTTTAACAATCGCGGCTAAACTCTTGCGTAATATGGCTTTTAGCTGCTGACTCCGGTTTGGCCGGGTGACTTCGACCGATTAGATGTGGATGACCGATGCTTTCCTATAAGACTTGCGCGCTGGCGCTTTGCGTACTGTTGACAGGTTGCTCCCTGTTCGAGAAGAAGGAAGACCCCAAGCCGGCGCCGATGCCGCCGCCCGAGGTTACCCAGGCCTGGCTCGATGAGTACGAGCCGCTGGTGCGCGAAGCGATCAAGGGCAGCAACTTCGAAATCGAACGTCGCGAGAACCTGCTGGTGGTCACCGCCCCGGTCAAGGGTTCGTTCAACCCTGACCGTCCAGGCATGCTGCTGCCGGTCACCCTCGGGCCGATCACCCGCGTAGCCAAGGTGCTGGAGAAGGACAACAAGGTCGGCGTGCTGGTATTGGGGCATGCCGATAGCAGCGGCGCGCTGGAAACCAACCGTGAGCTCAGCCATGAGCGTGCACGTGCCTTCACCGCCATCTTCCGCCTCAGCGGCCTCAAGCAGGATCGCCTGATGGTTCAGGGCATGGGCCCGGACATGCCGCGTGCAGCCAACGACAGCGCCAATGGTCGTGAGTTGAACCGCCGCGTGGAAATCCTGTTGACCCGTCAGGACACCCTGCGCGCATTGATCGCCCAGTACAGCCGGCCAGCTCCGGCCCCGGCGGCTACCGATGCCACCGCTGTGGCCGTGGCCGACAAGCCGGCAGCCAAGGCTGACGCAAAACTTGCAGCCAAGGCGGCGAGCAAGCCTGCAGCCAAGGCGGTGGCCAAGTCATCGGCCAAACCTGCAGCCAAGCCGGCGGCCAAGCCTGCCGCGAAGGCAGTAGCCAAGGCAGCCGACAAGCCTGCGGCCAAGAACACCACCAAGTTGGCCGACGCCAAGAAAGTGGTTGCTTCAGATCAAGCCAAATAGGCGTTACGCCTTTAGACTAGGGTCTCTGTCGCTTCCGAGAATACGCTCATGACACAGACCCTGGCCGACATGCGCCGTGACTACACCCGTGACGGCTTGAGCGAGGAACAGGCTCCACTGGAGCCCTTCTCGCTGTTCAGAAGCTGGTTCGCCGACGCGGTGAAGACCGAGCAACTTCCTGTAGAACCCAATGCCATGTCCCTGGCGACCGTCGATGCCGATGGTCGTCCGCACTGCCGTGTGCTGCTGCTCAAGGGGCTCGACGAGCAGGGTTTCACCTTCTTCAGCAATTACCAGAGCGCCAAAGGCGAGCAGTTGCAGGCCAACCCCTTCGCGGCGATGACTTTCTTCTGGCCGACCCTGGAGCGTCAGGTGCGTATCGAAGGTCGGGTAGAGCGGGTTTCGCCTGCCGAGTCCGATGCCTACTTTCAGGTGCGTCCGCTGGGCAGCCGCCTGGGTGCCTGGGCGTCGCCACAGAGCCGGGTGATCCATGATCGTGCCGAGCTGGAGGGGCTGCTGGCGCAGACCGAACGCCGCTTCGCCGACCAGGCTCCCGAGTGCCCGCCGCACTGGGGCGGATACCGCCTGCTGCCGGAGCGCATCGAGTTCTGGCAGGGCCGTGCCAGCCGTCTGCACGATCGCCTCGACTATCGCCGCGAGGGCGACGCCTGGTTGCGTCGGCGCCTGGCACCCTGACGTAGCCCCATGCCTCGCCATCGCTGCGGCGCATGGCATGTCGCCGGGTCTTTCATTCTGCCTACAATGGCGGCTTCCTTCCCGGAGGCCGCACGATGCTCGAACTCGACTCCACCCTGGCCCAGCACATCGTTGATCGAGCCATGGCCATCCTGCCGTACAACATCAACGTGATGGATGCTCAGGGCATGATCATCGGCAGCGGTGATCCGCTGCGCCTGCATACCCGGCATGAGGGGGCACAGCTGGTGCTGGCCAACCGTCGCGTCGTGGAGATCGACGAGCAGGCCGCAACCTGCCTGCGTGGCGTGCGGCCCGGCGTCAATCTGCCCTTGCTGCACGCCGACGCGCTGATCGGCGTATTGGGTATCACCGGAGCGCCCGAGGTGGTGAGGCCCTATGCCGAGCTGGTGCGCATGGCCGCGGAGATGCTGGTCGAGCAACGCCAGGTACAGGCCGAGCGCCACTGGCAGCGGCATCAGCTGGATGCCTGGCTGCGTCAGCTGTTCGATCCGTCGGTTGCCCTGGGTACTTTGGCGGCTGATGCCGAGCGTCAGGGCCTGGCACTCGGCTGGCCGCGTCAGGTGTGTCTGCTGGAGTTGCAGGAGCAGGGCGAGCCCCTGGCGCAGCAGGCCCGCCTGCTCGGTGCGCTGAGCGGCAAGAGCGAGCACCTGTGCGCACCATTGGGAATGCGCGAATTGCTCTGGTGCCGCCCGTTGGCGGCGGGCCGTACCGACAGCCATTGGCTGGCAAGCGCCGACGAGCGTGACTGGGGCGTGGCTCGCCTGTTGGTCAGCGACCCGGTGCAGTCCCTCGGGCAATTGCGCCAGGCCTGTCTGGCCTTGCGCGATCTGCAGGCTTTCGCCCGGGCACGTTATCCGTCGCAGCGCCTGATCTGCCTGGAGGAGCATCGCCTGCCGACACTGCTCTACGCACAGCGCAACAGCTGGTTGCTGCAAGGCTGGCTGGCGCCGTTGAAGCAGGTGCTGGCCCAGGATGGCAGCGGCGCTCTTCGTGAGACGCTCGAGGCCTGGTGTGCCCATGACGGCCAGGTGCAGAGTTGTGCCGCTGCCCTGGGGATTCATCGCAATACCCTGCGTTATCGCCTCGAACGCATCGCCGAACTCAGCGGTGTCGAGCTGACCCGCCTGGATCGTCGCCTGCAGCTGTCACTGGGCCTGGGCCTTATCGAGCCAGGCTGAAGTTCCGCACGCAAATGATGCATCTGCACAGTAACTGACCTGCGCTTTGCCTTTCTCGTTGTGCGGGTGAACAGGGTGTCGCCCGCTGTTGCTGGGTGACAATGCACGGCACCTGGCAAATCACATAACAACAATGAGGAAACCGGCATGGCTCTGGTTCTGATCCTGGTCGCGCTCATCGCGTTTATCGTGGTGTCGACTACACGTCTCAAGCTGCATCCCTTTCTTGCCCTGCTGATCGCCGCGATAGTCGCCGGCTTCGCTTATCAACTGCCCCATCAGGACATTCTCAAGACTGTCGCCACCGGCTTTGGCGGCATCCTCGGCAACATCGGTGTGGTGATCGTGCTGGGGACCATCATCGGTGTGATTCTCGAGCGCAGCGGCGCCGCCATCACCCTGGCGGAAACCGTGATCAAGCTGCTCGGCGAACGCTTCCCCACGCTGACTATGTCGATCATCGGTTACATCGTGTCGATCCCCGTGTTCTGCGACTCCGGCTACATCATCCTCAACTCGCTGAAGAACGCCCTGGCCGCACGCATGAAGGTCTCCATGGTGGCGATGAGCGTCGCTCTGGCCACCGGCTTGTACGCCACGCATACCTTCGTGCCACCGACCCCCGGGCCGATCGCAGCTGCCGGCAACCTTGGTCTCGAATCGAGCCTGGGTCTGGTTATCGCCGTCGGTCTGTTCGTGGCCATGGTGTCCGCGCTGGCCGGCCTGCTCTGGGCCAACCGCTTCATCGGCAAGGACATCGCCCTCGAGGACGACGGCACGCCAATGCCGGGCGCCGAGGATTTCGAGGCGCTGAAGGCGCAGTACGGAAAACTGCCGAGCGCCACCCAGGCCTTCGCGCCGATCCTGGTGCCCATCGTGTTGATCTGTCTGGGATCGGTGTCGGTATTCCCCAGCCGCCCGCTGGGCGATGGCACGCTGCAGGCCGTGCTGAGCTTCCTCGGTCAGCCGGTGGTGGCATTGCTGGTCGGTCTGGTGCTGGCTTGTACCTTGCTCAGGGGCAACGGCAAGCGCCAGCAACTGCATGACCGGGTGACCGACGGCATTCTCTCCGCCGCGCCGATCATCCTCATCACCGGTGCTGGTGGCGCTTTCGGTGCGGTGCTCAGCGCTTCGCCGCTGGGCGCTTATCTGGGCAGCACCTTGTCCGCATTGGGTATCGGCCTGTTCATGCCATTTCTGGTCGCTGCAGCGCTGAAGACAGCACAGGGTTCCACCACCGTGGCCATGGTCACCACGTCGGCGATGGTCGCGCCACTGCTCGGGCAGATCGGCCTGGATAGCGAGATGGGCCGGGTGCTCACCGTACTGGCGATCGGTGCTGGCGGCATGACCGTTTCCCACGCCAACGACAGCTACTTCTGGGTAGTGACCCAGTTCAGCCGCATGCCGGTAGCCGTTGCCTACCGCGCGCAAACCATGGCTACGCTGATTCAAGGTGTGGTCGGTATCACCACGGTTTGGCTGCTGAGCCTGGTACTTCTCTAAGAACCTGCTCCATGTCTGCTGTGCGTCGGTACTGCGCTGTAGAAAAGGCATTGCCCTAGCTCGCCAGGCCTAGAGAAGGTTCTCAGCCGTTTTCATACGGGACGCCCCGCGGCGTCCCGCTGCATCGAGGTCTTGCCATGAAAATCGTCATCGCTCCTGATTCGTTCAAGGAGAGCCTGAGTGCGCCCGACGTGGCCCAGGCCATCGCCCGCGGCTGGCTCGCCGTTTACCCGGATGCCGAGATCGCGTTGTGCCCCATGGCCGACGGCGGCGAAGGAACGGTGGATGCCGTGCTCGCCGCCACTGGCGGCGAGCGTCGTGAGCTGCGCGTTCAGGGCCCCCTGGCCACACCGGTGCAGGCCCATTGGGGCTGGCTGGGCGATGGTACGGCGGTAATCGAGATGGCCGCTGCCAGCGGCCTGCACTGGGTGCCGAGTGCGCAACGTGATGCCCGAGTGACCAGCAGCTACGGCACCGGGGAGCTGATTCGTGCGGCGCTGGACGCCGGTGCCACGCGGATCATTCTCGGCCTCGGTGGCAGTGCCACCAACGACGGTGGCAGCGGACTGCTGCGTGCATTGGGTGCGCGCTTTCTCGATGCAGGTGGCAACGAATTGCGGCCGGGCGGGGCGGCACTGGCCACGCTGCAGCGCGTCGACCTCAGCGCACTGGATCCCCGTCTGCAGGATGTTCAGGTCGATGTTGCCGCAGACGTCGACAATCCTCTGTGCGGGCCTCATGGCGCGTCGGCTGTGTTCGGTCCGCAGAAGGGCGCCAGCCCGGAGCAGGTCAAGGAACTGGATGCCGCCCTGGCGCGTCTGGCCGAAGTGGTCGGTGAAGCGCTTGGCGAAGACTTCAGCGCTTTCCCCGGTGTCGGTGCTGCCGGTGGCCTCGGTTTCGCTGCCAAGGCGTTTTTCGGTGCGCGCTTTCGTCCGGGTATCGAACTGGTTGCCGAGCTGTCAGGCCTTGCCGAGGCGGTGAAGGGGGCCGACCTGGTGATCACCGGAGAGGGGCGTCTCGACGCCCAGAGCCTGCATGGCAAGACGCCGGTCGGCGTCGCGCGGGTTGCGCAGGCTCAGGGAGTTCCGGTGATCGCCCTGGCCGGCAGCCTGGGGGAGGGGTATCAACAGGTGCGCGAAGCCGGTATCGAAGCCGCCTTCAGCCTGGCGCCAGGGCCTATCACCCTGGAGCACGCCTGCGCCAATGCCGCGCAGGAGCTGCAAGCCCGGGCTGCCGATTTAGCCAGGTTCTGGCGCCTGGCTCAGGCTGCGCGACGCTGATCGGGAACCGATGATTGCGTAATGGCACGGTGACGAACGTAGCCGGCTGCTGTCTATACTCCTGTCAGGGGAGAGGCCCTGTTGCGTCGCCCATCCTGTACCGCTGCTGAACGGGTGATGCAATTTATGGGCATTCACAGTGACCGTCCTGGCGGCCGTGCTGTCATAGCGTTATCAGTCCAGTCTGGAGAATCGTCATGCATAAACCTGGTATTTTCGTTGTCCTGTTTGCCGCAGCGACTCTCACCCTTGGCGGCTGCGCATCGAGCCTGACCGGCGACAGCTATTCCCGCGATGAAGCGCGTGCCGTGCAGACCGTGCGCATGGGTACCATCGAATCCCTGCGTCCGGTGAAGATCGAAGGCACCAAAACGCCAATCGGTGGTGGTGCCGGCGCCGTCATCGGTGGCGTGGCAGGCAGCGGCGTTGGCGGTGGTCGTGGTTCGGCCGTGGCGGCGGTGATCGGTGCTGTAGCTGGTGGTCTGCTGGGTGCAGCTGCCGAAGAAGGCATCACCCGTACGCAAGGCGTTGAAATCACCGTGCGTGAAGACGACGGCAGCATGCGCGCCTACGTGCAGGCCGTTGAGGAAAACCAGATTTTCCGCGTTGGTGAGCGTGTCCGCATCATGACCGTCAACGGCACCAGCCGTGTGACCAACTGATGTTCGTCTGACGGCGCCATGTGCGCCGTCGGTACCATTGCACGAAAGCCGGACCGGCATGCCGATCCGGCTTTTTTCATGGGCGTTATTCGCTAAAAACCGCCATTTAGAGCGTTCGCAAGAGAGTCAGTCGGGCCACGCCGAAATCTCTCCGAGGATAGTTTTAGTAATAATTCTATCCATGACCTTGAGTCGATAGTTAAGCATAATCGAGCTCGCTTTCCTGGTTAGCGCGCTCGCAGCTCACGACTGGAAAAACAAGTCGAACGCCATGGGTGTTTCGCCAGTCAGTTAGAGCGACCGCGCATTATGCGCAGACTTGATCGAAACTGACTTGGCATGCTCCGAGTTGGACTGCTACAGGCGGTTTCTCCGCCTGCCGGGTTGGCATCACGCACACCATCGCAGGGATCGGCCGGACGCCAGGCGCCCGGTATTCTGGCACACACTAACTGGCCGTCTGGCTGCATGACGGGCTTGTACAAGGGGTTTAGTGTATGGCGCTTGCGCTGATCATCGCCTTACCATTTTTAGGCATCTTTCTACCGTTGCTGGCTGACCGCATGGGGCGCTCGCTCTGTGCGCTGGCAGCCGCGATCGGGCCTGCAGCGGCGCTCGTGCTGCTCTGGCTACAGCAGCCGGCGGTGTTCGCTGGCGAGGTACGGATCGTCCGCTATCCGTGGCTGTCGGACCTCGGCCTGGACCTGAGCCTGCGCCTCGACGGCCTGGGTTTCCTGTTCGCCCTGATGATTCTCGGCATCGGTTTGCTGGTGATCCTCTACGCCCGTTATTACCTGGGCAAGCAGGAGCCGATGGGGCGCTTCTTCGCCTATCTGCTGCTGTTCATGGGCGCCATGCTGGGCGTGGTGCTCTCGGAAAACATGCTGCTGATGATGGTGTTCTGGGAACTGACCAGCCTGTCGTCGTTCCTGCTGATCGGCTTCTGGAGTGGCAGTTCGGACGCACGTCGCGGCTCGCGCATGGCCCTGACCGTCACCGGCGGCGGTGGCCTGGCCCTGCTGGCAGGCATCCTGCTGCTTGGCAATATCGCTGGCAGCTTCGAGCTGACCCAGGTGCTGGCAGCTGGCGATGTGATCCGCAATCACGCCCTGTACCCGATTACCCTGATCCTGATTCTGCTGGGCGTCTTCACCAAGTCCGCGCAATTTCCCTTCCATTTCTGGCTGCCGCAGGCCATGTCGGCACCCACGCCGGTGTCGGCCTATCTGCACTCGGCGACCATGGTCAAGGCTGGCGTGTTCCTGCTGGCGCGCTTTTACCCGGTGCTGGCAGGCACGGAGTGGTGGTTCTATCTGGTCAGCGTGACCGGCATGGCGACGCTGCTGTTCGGCGCTGGCATGGCATTGTTCCAGCACGATCTCAAGGGGCTGCTGGCCTATTCGACCATCAGCCACCTGGGCCTGATCACCCTGCTGTTCGGCTTCAACTCTGATCTGTCCTCGGTCGCGGCGGTGTTCCATATCATCAACCATGCGACCTTCAAGGCTTCGCTGTTCATGGCCGCCGGTATCATCGACCATGAAACCGGAAGCCGCGACATGCGGCGTATCGCCGGGCTCTGGAAATACATGCCGCACACCGCCGTGCTGGCCATGGTCGCGGCCTCGGCAATGGCCGGGGTGCCACTGCTGAACGGCTTCCTGAGCAAGGAAATGTTCTTCACCGAGACGCTCAATCAGGATCTGCTCGGCATCTTCAGCTGGATGATTCCCGCCGCGGCTACGCTCGCCGGGGTGTTCTCGGTCGCTTACTCGTTGCGTTTCATTCACGACGTGTTCTTCAACGGCGAGCCGAAGGACCTGCCCAAGTATCCGCCCCACGAGCCGCCGCGCTACATGAAGATCCCGGTGGAAGTGCTGGTCTTCCTCTGTCTGCTGGTGGGCATGCTGCCGGCCTACACCGTGGCGCCGCTGCTGGCCTCGGCGGCCTCGGCGACCCTGGGGGGCGAAGTACCTTATTACAGCCTGTCGATCTGGCATGGCTTCAACCTGCCGCTGGGCATGAGCGTGATCGCCCTGGTGGGTGGGATCATCGTCTACGCCTGCCGCGAGCCGCTGTTCCGTTGGTACAACGGCATGCCGGAGGTGGACGCCAAGGAGATGTTCGAGCTGCTCAACAGCCGTCTGGTGAAGAGTGCGCGCTGGATCACCAGGCTGCTCGAGAGCGGTTCCCAGCAGCGTTACGTGGCGCTGCTGCTGATCAGTGCCCTGGTGCTGATCACCGTCGCGTTGTCGTCGATGGATTCGCTGGGCGGCGAGGTACCCTTATCGCCCCTCGACGGCATCACCGTGCTTGGCATGCTGGTGCTGTGCGTGATGGCCGTGCTCACCGTGGTGTTCCACCGCAACCGCCTCAAGGCGCTGATGACCCTGAGCTGTGCCGGGCTGATGGTGGCCCTGGCGTTCGCCCGTTATTCCGCGCCGGACCTGGCGCTGACCCAGCTATCCGTAGAGGTGGTGACCATCATCCTGCTGGTGCTGGCGCTGTTCTTCATGCCCGATCGCACGCCGATGGAGTCGAGCAGCCTGCGTGGCCTGCGTGACGTGCTGCTGGCCGGTGGTAGCGGGATCGCCGTCGCGCTGCTGGCTTACGCGGTGATGACGCGCCCCTACGACAGCATTGCCTCGTTCTTCCTCGAGAACAGCGTCAGTGGGGGGGGCGGTACCAACGTGGTCAACGTGATCCTGGTCGACTTCCGCGGTTTCGATACCCTGGGCGAGATCAGCGTGCTGGCCATCGCCGCGATCGGCATCTATGGCCTGCTCGCCGGGCTGCACCTGCCTCATCCGCTCACCGACCCGAATGGCAAGCCCTGGTCGCGCGACAGCCACCCGATGATCCTCGACAGCATCGCCCGGGTGCTGCTGCCCATGGCCCTGCTGGTGTCGGCGTTCATCTTCGTGCGCGGGCACAACCTGCCGGGTGGTGGCTTCATCGCCGGTCTGATCACCGCGATCGCCCTGATCCTGCAGTACGTGGCCCACGGCGTTGAATGGACGCAGCGGCGCATGCCCTGGAGTTACCACAGTATCGCCGGTCTTGGTGTGATGATCGCCGCGCTCACCGGCCTCGGCAGCCTGGCTTTCGGCGCGCCGTTCCTGACTTCGGCTTTCGACCATTTCCATCTGCCGGTGATCGGTGAGTTCGAGTTGGCGACCGCGCTGCTGTTCGACCTTGGTGTGTACCTGGCCGTGGTCGGCTCCACGTTGCTGATCCTGTCCAACATCGGTCACGTTAGTCAGGACGAATCGAGCAAGGAGGTACTCTGATGGAAGCGCTATTCGCCATTACTCTGGGCGTGCTGGCTGCCAGCGGTGTGTACCTGCTGATGCGCGCACGTATTTATCCGGTGGTCATGGGCCTTACCCTGATCTCCTACGCGGTCAACCTGTTCCTGTTCGCCATGGGCCGTCTCGGCACCGGCGTGCCTGCGGTGATCGGCAAGAGCAGCGAACACGGCGACCCGATTCCCCAGGCGCTGGTGCTCACCGCCATCGTCATCGGCTTCGCCATGACCGCCTTCGTCGTGGTGCTGTCGCTGCGTGCGCTGGGCGAGCTGCGTACCGACCATGTCGATGGTGAGGAGCCGCGCTGATGAATCATGCGTTGATCCTGCCCATCCTCATCCCGCTGTTCACCGGTAGCCTGCTGCTGATTCGCTCGCAGCTGTCGCTGACCGCCAAGCGCTGGATTTCCCTGCTGGCCACCTGGGCCCTGGTGCCACTGAGCGCCTGGCTGGTACTGCAGGCTGACTCCGGTGCCTTGCAGATCTATGCCTTGGGCAACTGGCAGCCGCCATTCGGCATCGTGCTGCTGCTCGACCGGCTGGCGGCAATGATGCTGCTGGTCACCGCCGTGCTGGCCAGCTTCGCCATGCTCTATGCGGTGCGCGGCGATGACGAGCGCGGGTCGAACTTCCACGCCCTGATGCAATTCCAGTTGCTGGGTATCAATGGTGCGTTTCTTACCGGCGATCTGTTCAACCTGTTCGTGTTCTTCGAGATCCTGCTGATCGCGTCCTACTCGCTGCTGGTCTACGGCGGTGGCCCGAAGCGGATCAAAGCCGGCATGCACTACGTGGTGCTCAACCTGGTGGCCTCGTCGTTCTTCCTGATCGGCGTGGGCATGCTCTATGGCCTGCTCGGCACGCTGAACATCGCCGACCTGGCACTCAAGGTGTCCGAAGCCGATGCCGACCGCCAGCCACTGCTCGCTGCTGCCGGTTACCTGCTGTTGATCGTGTTCGGCCTCAAGGGCGCCATCCTGCCGCTGTATTTCTGGTTGCCCAACGCCTATGCCGCGGCTACGGCGCCGGTGGCCGCTCTGTTCGCGATCATGACCAAGGTCGGTCTGTATGCGGTGATCCGCGTCTTTACCCTGGTGTTCGGCAGCGAGGCGGGCGAGCTGGCCCACCTGATCGACTACCTGCTCTGGCCGCTGGCGGCCCTGACCCTACTGGCCGGCGTTGTCGGCGCCCTGGCCGCACGCAGCCTCGGCCGCTTGATCGGCTACCTGGTGATCGTGTCGGTCGGCACTCTGCTGGCGGGTGTCGCCATGGGTACGGTGCAGAGCATCGGTGCCGCGCTCTACTACCTGATACACAGCACCTGGGTGTGTGGCGGTTTGTTCCTGCTCGCCGACCTGCTGGCCCGCCAACGCGGCGAGATCGGTTTGCGGCTACGCAAAGGGCCGCAGCTGCTGCAGCCGAAACTGCTCGGCGGGCTGTTCTTCATCGGTGCCATTTCAGTCGCCGGTCTGCCGCCTTTCTCCGGGTTCCTCGGTAAGCTGATGCTGTTGCGCTCGGTAGAAACCGGTATGCAGACGCTGGTGCTCTGGCCGGTCGTGCTGGTCGGTGGCTTGGGTATGGTGATCGCTCTGGTACGTGCAGGCAGCACGCTGTTCTGGCGCTGCACCGGCGAGACGGCACCGGCCGCCGAGTTCGACCGGATTCGCGCCCTGGCGGCCATCGGCCTTCTGGCTGGCGGCCCGCTGCTGGTGATCGCCGCGCAGCCGATCCATGAGTATGTCCTGGCCGTCGCCCAGCAGTTGCTGGATGTCGATAGCTACCTGCAGATCGTCCGCGGAGGTGATGCATGAGCCGATCCCGATGGTTGCCCCATCCCATGCTGACTGTGCTGCTGACGATCATCTGGTTGTTGATGGTCAACGCCCCCAGCTTCGGTCACTTGCTGCTTGGCGCCTTTCTTGGCTGGGGCATCGCTTTTCTGTGCCAGGGCTTCATGCTCGACGTGCCGCGCTTGCGCCGCCCGCTGCTGCTGTGCCGCTACCTGCTGATGGTGCTCTGGGACATCGTGGTCGCCAACCTGCACGTCGCGCGGCTGGTGCTGGGCCCGACGCGCAAATTGCGACCGGCATTCGTCGAGGTGCCGATGGCCATCGAAAACGAATTCATGCTGTCGGTGCTCGCTTGCATCCTGTCGCTGACGCCGGGAACCGTTTCCTCGGGCCTGAGCAACGATCACAAGACCCTGCTGCTGCATGGTCTTGATGTACCCGACGAGCAGGAGCTGATTACCGAGCTCAAGTCGCGCTACGAAGCCCCGCTGATGGAGATTTTCGAATGCTCGCGTACGTAATTCCCTTTTGCATGACCCTGATGGGCGTTGCCGTGACGCTCAACGTGATTCGCCTGGTGCGCGGCCCGGATATGCCGGATCGTGTGCTTGCTCTGGATACGCTGTACATCAATGCCCTGGCATTGATCGTGGTATTCGGTATCTGGCTGAAGTCGGATCTGTTTTTCGAGGCGGCGCTGCTGATCGCCGTCATGGGTTTCGTCGGTACCGTCGCGGTGGGCAAGCACCTGCTGCACGGCGAGATCATCGACTGAGGAGCGTATTGTCATGCCATTCTGGATCGAAGCATTGGTGGCGTTTTTTCTGTTGGTCGGCTGCTCGTTTGCGCTGATCGGCGCCATTGGCCTGTACCGCCTGCCGGACTTCTTCACTCGCCTGCACGGCCCGACCAAAGCCACCACGCTGGGCGTCGGCAGCATGGTGGTGGCGTCGATGATCTTCTTCGGTAGCCACGAAGAGGGACTGAGCTTCCACGAGCTGCTGATTACCCTGTTCCTGTTCATCACCGCCCCGGTCAGTGCGCACATGCTCGCCAAGGCGGCGATGCAGCAGAAGGTCAAACTGGTACGTCGCACCCGTGGGCGGCCCTGGGAGTCCTGAACTGGGCTGCCGGTTTGCCGCCTGACTGTGCCTGTCGGCGGCTCTGCATCACTTCTACACTGCGTTAGTCCTGATCCCGAACGAGGCCTGGCAGATGCAGTGGCAAATACGCGCGGCGACCGCCGCTGACATCCAAGCGCTTTGTGCGCTGATCTTCGAACACGGCCCCAACCCGTGGAATCACCTACCGCGCGCCGAAGTGACTGCCCATTTGCATGGCATCGCCGATGGCAGCACGCGCGCGCTGCTGGCGGAGGGCGAGGGTGGGTTGCTGGGGTTCGTCAGCCACGTGCGTACCACCTGGTTCCACGAGTATCAGCCCCTGGGCCGAGGCGATGACGAGCACGCTTATATCTGCGAGGCGGTGACCCACCGTGACATGGCCGGGCGCGGGCTGGGTTCGGCGTTACTGCGCCAGGTGGTGACGGATATCCGCAGCGAGGGCATCAGCGATATCTATATCGACCGCCATGAGGAGAACGCCGCTTCGGCGGGCATGATGCGCAAGGCCGGATTCGTCGAGATCACCCGTTACGATGATCCCGAGCGCCGGCCCAATGGCTCGCGGCGTACCAGCTTGTGCCGCTGGCAGCCGGATTAGCCGGCCAGTAGCGCCCGTGCCACGCCCTCGGCAACGCGGATACCGTCGACACCGGCGGAAAGAATGCCGCCGGCGTAACCGGCACCTTCGCCAGCCGGGAACAGGCCGCGCACGTTGAGGCTCTGCAGGTCTTCACCTCGGGTGATGCGCAGCGGCGACGAGGTACGGGTTTCGATGCCGGTAAGCACCGCATCGTGCAGGTCGAAGCCCCTGATCTGCTTGCCGAAGGCCGGCAGGGCCTCGCGGATCGCCTCGATGGCGAAGTCCGGCAGGGCCGCTGCCAGATCGCCCAGCTTGATCCCCGGCTTGTAGGACGGCTCGACGCTGCCCAGGGCTTCGCTCGGCTTGCCAGCGATGAAGTCGCCCACCAGCTGACCCGGTGCTTCGTAGTTGCTGCCGCCCAGCACGTAGGCATGGGACTCCAGACGCTCCTGCAGCTCGACCCCGGCCAGCGGGCCACCGGGGTAATCCTGCTCAGGGGTAATGCCCACCACAATGCCGGCGTTGGCATTGCGTTCGTTGCGCGAGTACTGGCTCATGCCGTTGGTCACCACGCGATGCGGCTCGCTGGTGGCGGCCACCACGGTGCCGCCCGGGCACATGCAGAAGCTGTACACCGAGCGGCCGTTCTTGGCGTGGTGCACCAGCTTGTAATCGGCAGCGCCGAGTTTCGGGTGACCGGCGTACTTGCCGAGGCGGGCGCGGTCGATCAGCGACTGGGGGTGTTCGATACGGAAACCTACCGAGAAGGGCTTGGCTTCCATGAACACGCCGCGCTTGTGCAGCGCGCGGAAGGTGTCCCGAGAACTGTGGCCGAGGGCCAGGATGACGTGGCGGCTGTGCACCTGTTCGCCGTTCTCCAGTTCCACGCCGACCAGTTGACCGTCTTCGATCAGCACATCACTGACACGTTGCTGGAAGCGTACTTCGCCGCCCAGCGCCTTGATCTCTTCGCGCATGGTGGCGACCACGCCGGTCAGGCGAAAGGTACCGATATGCGGCTTGCTGACATAGAGGATCTCCTCCGGCGCACCGGCCTTGACGAATTCCTCCAGCACCTTGCGGCCGTAGTGGTTCGGGTCCTTGATCTGGCTGTACAGCTTGCCGTCGGAAAAGGTCCCTGCGCCGCCTTCGCCGAACTGCACGTTGGACTCCGGGTCGAGGACCTTCTTGCGCCACAGGCCCCAGGTGTCCTTGGTGCGCTGACGCACTTCCTTGCCACGTTCGAGGACGATCGGCTTGAGGCCCATCTGTGCCAGCAGCAGGGCCGCGAAGATACCGCAAGGGCCGAAGCCGATCACCAGCGGGCGCTGTTGCGGTTGCTGCTCGGCAGGAATGCTCAGCGGTTTGTAACGCACGTCCGGGGCGATGCCGAGATTGCGGTCGTTGCTCAGGCGCGCCAGCAGCGCCGCTTCGTCGCGCACGCTGAAATCGAGGGTGTAGATGAACGGCATGTCGCCGGACTTCTTGCGCGCATCGTAGCTGCGCTTGAACACGCTGAACTCGAGCAGTTCGCTGTCTTCGATACCCAGCCGCTCGACCAGGGCTGGGCGCAGTGCGTCGTCGGCATGGTCGAGGGGCAGTTTCAGTTCGGTGATGCGCAGCATGTGGAGTCCACCTATCAGGGCCGGAGGTCACCCGGCAGCTTTTCGAGGGCGGCGATTATGGACGAAAAAAGCCAGTCAGGCTGCAGTTCGCGCGTCGCAGTCGACAGGGGGCAATTGCAAATGCACAGATAGCGAGCCTAGGGACGCTTGGCCGTGCGCCATGATGGTTCTGTAAGTGGAGCGGCTATTAGTCTCTTACTCGCGTTTGCTTACGATTTGCCGGTGTTGCCCGGCGCAGGGAGTTGTTAGGGTCTTGGCTCACCTTTCATAGGGATATCAAGGGGATAACATGAGCGAGCAACCCAGGAGCGACGCAGCTCCGGTCAGCGTTCTGCTGGCCACCGACCTGAGCGTGCGTTGCGATCGCGCACTGGATCGGGCCGCGCAACTGGCCGTTGAATGGCAGGCCATGCTGGTAGGTGTCAACGTACTGGAAACAGGCCAGGCGCCGGATCTGGTACTCGGTTGGGCCAGCGCTCGGGACGACGCGAGCCTGGCGCGCTTCGCCGAGCAGCGGTTGCAGGAGGATCTCGCCGGCCTCGACGTGCCTGTGCGGCTGCGTATCGAGCGTGGCGAACCGGTGCAGGCCATCGCCAAGGCGGCGCGGGAAACCGGCAGCGCACTGGTGGTGACCGGCGTTGCCAGCAACGAGCTATGGGGCCGGCTGTTGCTCGGCTCCACCGTCGAGTCACTGATCCGGCAACTGCCACAGCCCTTGCTGGTGGTTCGCCAGCGGCCGCGCGGCCGCTACCAGCGCATTCTGGTCGCCACCGACTTTTCCGATTCGTCGCGCCATGCATTGCATGCCGCTGCCCGCTACTTTCCGGACCGCGAGCTGGTGCTCTATCACGCCACCGAAGCGCCGATGTCCGACCGTCTGGAGCGAGTGATCGACGGGCAGACGCGTCAGCATATCGAAGAGGGCGATTACGCGGCCTTTCTTGCGGCCAGCGATCTGCCGGAGGGGGCGGGCACGCGTATCCGCATCGTCATCGAACAGGGTTCGTTGGGAGCTTCACTGAGCCACTACGTGCGTGAGCATGCGGTGGATCTGGTGGTGATGGGCACCCACGGCCGCAGCGGGCTGATGAACGTGTTGTTGGGCAGTGCGGCCAGCGAACTGCTGCAGTGGGTGCCGTGCGACACGCTGGTCGTGCGCGAGCCCCGCGCCGGCGAGTAGTTAGCGCGCTTGCAGCCAGCGCCGACGCTGCTCGGCATCGTGGAACGTCCAGGCCACGAAGCGGCTCTGCTTCTGGCCCTGGCTCATTTCCACGGTCCGCGTTTCCACGGCGCCGACTTTCTTCAGTGTGGCGTACACGCCAGGCAGGTTGCCGGATTTGGAGATCAGCGTGCTGAACCACAGCACCTGCTCGCGGTGATCGGCGCTTTCACGAATCAGCCGGGCGACGAATGCCGCTTCGCCGCCCGGACACCACAGCTCGGCAGCCTGGCCGCCGAAGTTCAGCACCGGCAGCTTGCGCTTGGGGTCGAGCTTGCCGAGGTTGCGCCATTTGCGCTTGCTGCCGCTGGCGGCTTCGTCCGCCGAGGCGTGGAAGGGCGGGTTGCACAGGGTCAGTTCGAAGCGCTCCTCAGGCTTTAGCAGGCCGCTGAACACATGCCCGGCATCGGGTTGCAGGCGCAGGTCGATCTGTTCGCTAAGGCCTTGATTCGACTGCACGATGGCCTTCGCCGAGGCGATGGCCTGAGAGGCGATATCGGCACCCAGAAAATGCCAGCCGTACTCGCGGTTGCCGAGTAGCGGGTAGATGCAGTTGGCGCCTACGCCGATATCCAGCGCCCGTATCGTCGCGCCTCTGGGGATCTCGCCGGTGTTGTCGGTCGCCAGTAGATCGGCCAGGTAATGCAGGTAATCCGCACGCCCGGGAATGGGCGGGCACAGGTAGTCCGCCGGAATGTCCCAGTGCGTGATGCCATAGAACTGCCGGAGCAGCGCGCGGTTGAACACCTTCACCGCCGCCGGGTTGGCGAAATCGATGCTCTCCTTGCCATATGGATTGATGATCACGAACGCCGCCAGCTCCGGGCTGGTCTTGATCAGCGCCGGAAAGTCATAACGCCCCTGATGGCGGTTGCGCGGATGCAACTGGCCCTTGTCGGCTGACGGGGCGGATGGTTTCGGTGGGCGTTTGGCGGACATGCTGATGGATCACGGCAGGGGTGGGGGCGCATTTTCCCACAGGTGATAGTGGTGTGCTTGCCGGCTTTCGCCGATCCCTGGAAAACCGCAGCGAGCTGCCCTCGGTTGTCGGGATGCGTACTGACTCAGGTCAAGGGGCTACTGCCTGCGCAGCCCTAGACTGGCTCCATCTAGGGGAATGACAGGGAGGCCGGACATGGCCTATCTCAGATGGAGCGATGACCTGAATACCGGAATCGCGGTGATCGACGGCCAGCACCGGCGTATCGTCGACATGATCAATGAGCTGTACGTCGCTCAGCAGGAGGGTGCGCGCGAGGGCGTGGCCCTGGTGATCGAGGAGCTGTTGGATTACACCACCTCGCACTTCGCCTTCGAAGAGGCGATGCTCGAGGAGGCCGGCTACGTCTTCACCAAGGCCCATAAGCGGGTGCACGACATTTTCATCAAGCGGGTCGACGACTACCGCACGCGATTCAAGCAGGGCGAAGACGTCTCCGACGAATTGCGCAGCCTGCTCGGCCGCTGGCTGTTCGGGCATATCCGCAACGACGACCAGAACTACGTGGCCGCGGTCACCGAAAACCTCCGCCGCCTGGCCGCCGACAAGACCGAAGAGGGGTGGTTGAGCCGCGCCAAGCGCCGCTTCTTCCACGCGGCGTAGCGGGCTGTTCCATGGTCGTGATCGTTCCTCACGCTCCGCCTTGGATGCGGCCGATGGGTGGGCTGAAGCGGATCGCCGCCCGGCTCACCCTACGATCCTGTGCGGGCTGTAGGGTGGGCTTCAGCCCACCAAATCGAAGGACCGCCCGCTAGAGCGGGAAGATCCACGGCACCATTACCACGCTGACGATCATCACCAGGATGGTGAACGGCACGCCGATACGCACGAAATCCCCGAAACGGTACTGCCCCGGCCCAAGCACCAGGGTATTCACCGGCGACGAGATCGGTGTCATGAAGGCAGCCGAGGCGGCCAGGGCGACCGTCATGGCGAAGGGCACGGGTGACGCTCCCAGTGCCTGGGCCGTGGCGATCGCCACCGGAGCCATCAGCACCGCCGTGGCGGTATTGGAGATGAACAGGCCGATGAGGGCGGTGACAGCGAACAGGCTGGCGAGGATCACCCGCGGCCCGGCTTCGCCGAGCGCACCGACCAGCCCGTTGACCGCCAGATCGATTCCTCCGGTTTTCTGCAGGGCCAGGGCGAACGGCAGCATGCCGACGATAAGAATCAGGCTCGGCCAGTGGATCGACCGGTAAGCGCTGGGCATGTCGACGCAGCGGAAGGCGCCCATCAGCAGGCAACCGATCAGTGCGGCCATGACATTGGGCACCAGGCCGCTGATCATCAGGCCGACCATCACCGCCAGGCTCAGCAGGGCATAGGGTGCCTGGCGCGCGGCGGGAGCCACTTCATCGACTTCGGCGGGCAGGCTGAGTACCAGAAAGTCGCGATTGAGGCTTTGCAGGTGATGGATCCGCTTCCAGCTGCCAGCCACCAGCAGGGTGTCGGCGTGGGTCAGCTTCTCGTCCACCAGCAGGCCTTCGAGCGCCTGACCATGACGGCGCAGGCCGACCACGTTGAGCTTGTAACGGCTGCGCAGACCGAGCTCCTGAATGCTTTTGCCCGGCAGGTGCGATTCCGGCGGCAACGCCACTTCGGCCAGCCCCAGTTCATGGGAGTGCACGCTGTAGTAGGAATTGCGCAGCGGCAACGCTTCCAGGCCCAGCTCCTGATAGGCGCCGAGCAGGGCGATGGCCGGGCTGGCCAGGTCGACCAGCAGCACGTCACCGGCCTGAAGTTGAGTATTGCCGGTCGCCATCAGCAGTAGAGTGCGGAACTGCCGCTGACGCTCCACGGCGATCACGTTGATGCCGTACTGCGAGCGCAGGTGCAGCTCGTCCAGCGCCTGGTTGGCAAGCGGCGAATCGGCGCGCACGCGCAGACGTCGTTCGCGCTCGTTGAGGCGGTAGCTGTTGGCCAGATCGCTCAGGGTCAGTCGCGGCGGTACAGAGGCGTCACCGTCGGCATCACGCTGCAACCAGCGACGTGTGGCAAGCATGTAGAGCACGCCCAGTACCAGCACGGCGAGCCCGATTGGGGTGAAACTGAAGAAGTCGAAGCCCGGCAGGCCAGCGCGAAGCAGCTCGCTGTGCACCACCATGTTCGGCGGCGTGGCCACCAGGGTCAGCATGCCGCTGATCAGGCCGGCGAACGCCAGTGGCATCATCAGCCGGCCCGGTGCGATCTTCAGGCGCGCCGCCACACCCAGCACCACCGGAATGAAGATCGCCACCACGCCGGTCGAACTCATCACCGAGCCGAGCCCGGCCACTGCCACCATCAGCAGGACCAGCAGGCGGGTTTCGCTGCTGCCGGCTTTGGCCACCAGCCAGTCGCCGAGACGGTAGGCGATACCGGTGCGCACCAGGCCTTCACCGATCACGAACAGCGCGGCAATCAGGATCACGCTGGGGTCGCTGAAGCCGGCCAGGGTTTCCTGGATGCTGAGCACGCCGGTCATCGGCAGGGCGACGATGATCATCAGTGCGACCACGTCCATGCGTGGCTTGTCGAGGACGAACAGCACCACTGCGGTGAACAGCAGGCCCAGCACCATGAAGAGGTCGAGGGTCATTCTGGCTCCTTGCCCGATCTCTTGCTCTGGCCGTTACTCAGGCCTTGGCGCGAGATCGTCTGAGTTTGCTGCAGTGTTTCAGGGGTAGCCGAGAACGGCCTTGACCTGCTGCAGATTGGCGGCGATCCAGCCTTTGTCGATGGCGCCCCAGTCGCGGATCACGTAGTGGCCTGCATTGTTGCGTTCGCCGTCCTGTTGCTGGAACTGGCAATCGATATCCAGCTCTTCCAGCGCGCTCAGGGTGTCCTGTGCGGTACGCCTGGGCATGCCCGTGGCGGCCATCAGCGCCGGCACGCTGTCGGCCGCGCCGCTGTCGATCAACCAGGCGACGTAGAGACGGCGGTAGAAACTGGTCTTGGTCTTGCTCACTTCCATTTGCAGGGGCCCGATCATGTGGGGAGTTTCGAGGATACTGCGTGCCGGGCCGGGATAACAAACCGCCTGACCACAAACGACAACGGCCTGCCGGGCTTTAGCCACGGCAGGCCGTTGTCAGTTGCGCACTGGATACAGGATGTTGAAAACGTAGGCGAGGTAGCCAGCGCAATACCGACGGCGGCCCCGCGAAGGTAGGCAAAAAAGCGCAGTGTACGAGTTGTACATGAGCATTTTTTGCCTGCCTTCAACGCTGCGAAGGCAACGCAGGTAGTTTTTCAGCCGCCTGGTTACAGGCTGGCGATCTTGCCGCGCTGCTCCACCAGATTGGCCAGCGCCTGCTCGGCTTCGGCCAGCTTGGCGCGTTCCTTCTCCAGTACTTCAGCCGGCGCCTTGGCGACGAAGCCCTCGTTGGCCAGCTTGCCGCCGACCCGCTTGGCTTCACCTTCCAGGCGCTGGATTTCCTTGTCCAGACGCGCCAGTTCGGCTTCCTTGTCGATCAGCCCGGCCATCGGCACCAGGACCTGCATGTCGCCGACCAGGGCAGTGGCGGACATCGGTGCCTCTTCGCCGGCTGCCAGTACCTTCACCGACTCGAACTTGGCCAGCTTGTTGAGCAGCGGGGCGTTGTCGTTCAGGCGGCGCAAGTCTTCGGCATTGGCGTTGGCGAGGATGACGTCGATGCGTTTGGCCATGGAGATCTTCATCTCGCCACGGATCTGCCGCACGCCGAGAATCAGTTGCTTGACCCACTCGATGTCGCCCTCGGCGGCCGCGTCGATGCGGCTTTCGTTGGCCACCGGCCAGGGTTGCAGCATCAGCGTTTCGCCGCTGACGCCGGCTTGGCCCTTGATGCGCTGCCAGATTTCTTCGGTGATGAACGGCATGAACGGGTGAGCCAGGCGCAGGATCACTTCCAGCACACGCACCAGCGTGCGGCGGGTACCGCGCTGGCGCTCGATGGGGGCGTTCTCGTCCCACAGCACCGGCTTGACCAGTTCCAGGTACCAGGCGCAGTACTCGTCCCAGACGAATTCGTACAGGGCCTGGGTGGCCAGGTCGAAGCGGAAGGCGTCGAGGTGGCGGGTCACGTCCTGCTCGCAACGCTGCAGGGCGGAGATGATCCAGCGATCGACCGGCGACAGATCCACGGCTTCATCATTGATGCCGGTGTCCTGGCCATCGGTGTTCTCGATGACGAAGTTGGCAGCGTTCCACAGTTTGTTGCAGAAGTTGCGATAGCCCTCGACGCGGCCCATGTCGAACTTCACGTCGCGGCCGGTGGTGGCCAGCGAGCAGAAGGTGAAACGCAGGGCGTCGGTGCCGTAGCTGGCGATGCCTTCCGGGAATTCTGCCTTGGTCTGCTTGGCGATCTTCTCGGCGAGCTTGGGCTGCATCATGCCGCTGGTGCGTTTGGCCAGCAGGGTTTCCAGATCGATGCCGTCGACGATATCCAGCGGATCGAGGACGTTGCCCTTGGACTTGGACATCTTCTGGCCCAGGCCGTCGCGCACCAGACCGTGAACGTAGACGGTCTTGAACGGGATCTGCTTGGTCAGGTGGGTGGACAGCATGATCATCCGGGCAACCCAGAAGAAGATGATGTCGAAACCGGTAACCAGCACGTCGGTCGGGTGGAAGGTCTTCAGGAAGTCGGTCTCTTCCGGCCAGCCGAGGGTGGAGAAGGTCCACAGGCCGGAGCTGAACCAGGTATCCAGTACGTCGTCGTCCTGGCGCAGCGGGATGTCGCCCAGGTTGTGCTTGGCGCGTACTTCCGCTTCGTCGCGGCCGACAAAGACATTGCCCGCCTGGTCGTACCAGGCCGGAATGCGGTGGCCCCACCACAGCTGACGGCTGATGCACCAGTCCTGGATGTCGCGCATCCAGCTGAAGTACATGTTCTCGTATTGCTTGGGCACGAACTGGATTTCACCGTTCTCGACCACTTCGATGGCCTTCTCGGCCAGCGGCTTGGTGGACACGTACCACTGATCGGTCAGCCACGGCTCGATGATGGTGCCGGAGCGGTCGCCCTTCGGCACTTTCAGGGCGTGGTCGTCGATCTTTTCCAGCAGGCCGAGGGCATCGAACGCGGCGACGATCCGCCTGCGTGCTTCGAAACGGTCCAGGCCAGCGTACTCGGCAGGCAGGCTGGCATCGAGCAGGGCGTTGACGCTGCCGTCGATGTTGAAGACCTGCGCACCCGGCAGCACGGCTGCGTCCTGGTCGAAGATGTTGATCAGCGGCAGGTTGTGGCGCTTGCCGACTTCATAGTCGTTGAAGTCGTGGGCCGGAGTGATCTTCACGCAGCCGGTGCCGAATTCCGGATCGCAGTAGTCGTCCGCGATGATCGGGATGCGGCGGCCAAGCAGCGGCAGTTCGACGTACTGGCCGATCAGAGCCTTGTAGCGTTCGTCTTCCGGGTTCACGGCGACGGCGGCGTCACCCAGCATGGTTTCCGGGCGCGTGGTGGCGACGATCAGGTAGTCGGCGCCTTCGGCGGTCTTGTTGCCGTCAGCCAGCGGGTAGCGCAGGTTCCACAGGTGGCCTTTCTCGTCGTGGCTTTCCACTTCCAGATCGGAAATGGCGGTGTGGAACTTGGTGTCCCAGTTGACCAGGCGCTTGCCGCGGTAGATCAGGCCATCCTCGTGCAGGCGCACGAAGGCTTCCTTGACCGCCTCGGACAGGCCGTCGTCCATGGTGAAACGCTCGCGCGACCAGTCCACGGACGAGCCCAGACGACGAATCTGCCGGGTGATGTTGCCACCGGACTCGGCTTTCCACTCCCAGACCTTGTCGAGGAATTTCTCGCGGCCCAGATCATGGCGATCGATACCCTGGGCGCCCAGTTGGCGTTCCACCACCATTTGCGTGGCGATGCCGGCGTGATCGGTGCCCGGCTGCCACAGGGTGTTGCGGCCCTGCATGCGGCGAAAGCGGATCAGGGCATCCATGATCGCGTTGTTGAACCCGTGGCCCATGTGCAGGCTGCCGGTCACGTTCGGTGGCGGGATCATGATGGTGTAAGGCTCACCGGAGCCCTGCGGGGCGAAGTAGCCCTTCGCCTCCCAGTTTTCGTACAGGGCGGTTTCGATTGCGTGGGGCTGGTAGGTCTTGTCCATGCGCGGCGGGACCCTTCTGGCGTCTGATCGGAAAAGCCGAACAGTATAACGCCTATGAGCGGCAAGCCATAAGCGGCTAGCGACAAGTTGAGCGCGAGTTTTTCTCTCGCGCTTCGATGCTTGCGGCTTGCCGCAGCTTTCGGGCTATTTGCGCGGTGGCAGCAGACGATGCAGGCGAGCCTGCAGGCGGCGTTTGAGCTCGGCTTCGATCTGCGGCACGAAGTCGTCGATCACGTCCTGCAGCAGCAACTGGGCGGCGGCGCGCAGTTCGCTGTCCAGACGGTTGATCTCGTTGTCCCGGCCAATGGCGCGTTGCACCGTCTGGCGCAGCTCGTCTTCCGAGGCCATGCCGGCAGTTCTGCCAGTGGCTGCCACTGGCTGCGAGCTGGGTGCAGGCGAATGCGCGGCAGCAGGAACCACATCGGAGAGCAGCGGAATATCGTCGGGATCGAATTTTTCGGTCAGCAAGGGCGGATCGAGGTCATCATCCAGCAGTTCGCGAATCGATTCGAGATCGGTCAGCAAGGCGCCGGGCTTGTGCGGTGGGTTCAGGTTGTCCATGGGGGAATTTACAGTTCGACACGTTTGGGATCATAGCCCCGTTGACGGTAGCTGCGGAAATTCTCCCGGCAGGCGGTCAGCAGGTCGGGTTCCTGGTTGACGATCTCGATCACTCGACTGAAATGCTCGATGTGTGGGCTGAGCGTACTGCCCAGGTTGATCAGCACGCCCTGAGTCGCCTCGGGCGCCTCGTCGACACCGATCACGATGGGCGATTTCGGGTCGTCCTGATGCAGATCGTGGGGAATGAAGCTTTCCTGGCGAGCCCGCCAGAGCAGCTCGTCGAGCTCGCTGCATTGGGCCGCGTCGCTGCCACGCAGGAACACCGGCAAGCCATGACGCCAGGCCTTGCCGGCAAGCTGACAGGCCGCGCGCAGGCGCTCGGCCGTGGTGCTCGACGACAGTACGTAGAATTCTATTCGGGGCATGTAAGGTATCCGCAGACAGCCATCAGGCCGTGCGCCGCCAGCCAGCGGCGCACGGCTCAGGCTGCTATCAGCGCTGCTCCTGCGGTACGCGATCGAGCAGGTACTGGGTCAGCAGGGGGACTGGGCGGCCAGTGGCGCCCTTGTCCTTGCCGCCACTGATCCAGGCCGTACCGGCGATGTCCAGGTGGGCCCAGCGGTAGCTCTTGGCGAAGCGCGACAGGAAGCAGCCCGCGGTGATGGTGCCGGCCTTGGGGCCGCCGATATTGGCGATGTCGGCAAACGGGCTGTCCAGTTGCTCCTGGTATTCGTCGTACAACGGCAACTGCCAGGCGCGATCATCGGCGTGGCGGCCTGCAGCGAGAATCTCGCCAACCAGGTCGTCATCGTTGCCCATCAGGCCGGACACATTGCTGCCCAGGGCGACGATGCAGGCGCCGGTGAGGGTGGCGATATCGATCACCGCCTGCGGCTTGAAGCGTTCCGCGTAGGTCAGTGTGTCGCACAGCACCAGACGGCCTTCGGCGTCGGTGTTGAGGATTTCCACGGTCTGCCCACTCATGGTGGTGACGATATCGCCAGGGCGGGTGGCACCGCCGCTGGGCATGTTCTCGGCACAGGCGAACAGGCATACCAGGTTGATCGGCAGCTGCAGCTCCAGCACGGCGCGCAGGGTACCGAACACGCTGGCGGCGCCGCACATGTCGTATTTCATCTCGTCCATGCTGGCGGCGGGTTTGATGCTGATGCCGCCGGTATCGAAGGTGATGCCTTTACCGACCAGTACGTAGGGCTTGTCGCCCTTCTTCGCGCCCTGATAATTGAGCACGATCATCCGCGGTGGCTGATCGCTGCCCTGGGCGACGGCGAGGAAAGCGCCCGCGCCGAGCGCCTGCAGCTTCTTCTCGTCGAGGATGTCGACCTTGAGGTTCTTGTGCGCCTTGACCAGTGCCTTGGCTTGCTCGGCCAGGTAGCTGGGGTGGCAGATGTTCGGCGGCAGATTGCCCAGGTCCTTGGTCAGCGCCATGCCGATGGCGATGGCGCGAGCCTCGGTGGTCGCGCGCTCGACGTCGGCGACACTGGCCTTGTCGGTGATCAGGGTGATTTTCTTCAGCGCGCCAGGCGTGGCCTTCTGGCTCTTGAAACGGTCGAACTGGTAGCCAGCGTCTGCCAGGCTTTCCACCAGCAGACGAGCCTTGCCGTAGGCGTCGCGGCTCTTCACCTGGACATCCTGCAGGGCGAACAGGGCGTCGCTGCCACCGAGGTTCTTCAGTACCCCGTAGACGGCCGCGATCAGTTTGCGCAACTGGCGGTCGGAGAGCTCGGCGTCCTTGCCGGTGCCGACCAGCAGCACCCGCTCTGCCTTGAGATTCGGCAGGCTGTGGGCCAGCAGCGTCTGGCCAGGCTTGCCAGCCAGGTCGCCGCGCTTGAGCAGGGCACTGATCGCGCCGCCGCTGGCAGCATCCACCGCTTTGGCAGTGGCACCGAGGATTGCACCTTCACCGACTGGAATGACCAGCGTGGCGGTTTTCAATGTTTCCGGGCGAGCGCTTTTGACAATAAATTCCATGCGTGGTGTCCCCAAGACAACGAGTCGCGAATGCAGGATGATTTACGGCGGTTCTGCTAACGGCCTCCGTTCAAAGGCGCGTTGGTGACCGACAGACTAGCTGTACCTGCCGTACCGATCGACAGCTTAGTCAGTTCTGACCAGCCCCCTTCATGATTGATCCATCGAGCCGAGGCGCCCCAGGCACCTCTGGCGTTGCCCGGCAGGTTCGTTTGCCGGGCAGGTAGTCGCTTGCATGCGTCGAGGTATCGTACAGGCGGCGCTGGCGGATGCCCAGCCTTCAGGGCTGCTCGATCGCCACCCGGTCGTGCCGCCCGGTCACGGTTGCCGGTACCCGTGGCAGGGTGAAAAGTGCCTGCGCGAGGCTATCGCTGGCGCCGGCCTTCACCTTTTTCATCGCCTTCGATAGCGTGTGAATCCAGCTCACTGCCCAGGTCAAATCCATGATCGCCATTCGACCCATGACAATCGCCGATCATGAGGCATTGATGCACCTCATGAAACATACGCCAGGGGTGTCGTTGCGAGACGCGGACTCACTCGAGGCAACGGCAAGGTATCTGCTGCGAAACCCCGGCCTGAGTTTCGTTGCCGAGCACGGGGCGGTCATCTGCGGGTGCGTCATGTGCGGACACGACGGGCGTCGTGGTTATCTCCAGCATCTGCTGGTAATTCCTGAGTACCGTCATCGGGGAATCGCCAGCAGGCTTGTGGAAAGCTGCATTCTCGGTCTCGAAAGCCTTGGCATACGCAAGTGTCATCTGGATGTATTGAAGGACAATGAGGCCGCAGCCGGCTATTGGGTCAGTCAGGGGTGGCAACTGCGCCGTGACATCGATCGATACTCCTTTACCCGGCCAGGGGATGAAAATGCCTGACGACAATGCTTTCGCGCTCTTCGCTCGCTGCCCATGACCTGCGCGTGCACCGTCTCCTGCGTTCGCGCCTGGCGGCGATGTTGATGGGGGTGTGAGCGTCGTTGCTCCGCGTTTCGTGCGTTGGGCAATGGGCGTATTCGAACGGATCGCACCCGCTTGCGGTCTAGAAATGGCGCGCCCATGTTCCTCAGTGACACGCCGATCCAATCGCAGGATAATGGCGACAATTTTTTCGCGGGTTCGCCTAATACGCGTACCGGCATGCAGTGCGGCGGGTTCGAGCGCCGCCGCCTGAGCCTGACAACCCTGGAGTGTCTGTTTGATCGTCTTCCGATATTTGTCCCGAGAGGTTCTGGTTACCTTGAGTGCGGTCAGTGCCGTGCTGCTGGTGATCATCATGAGTGGCCGCTTCATCAAGTACCTGGCCCAGGCGGCTCAGGGGATACTCGATCCGAGCGTGCTGTTCCTGATCATGGGCTTTCGTCTGCCCGGCTTTCTGCAACTGATTCTGCCGCTGGGGCTATTCCTCGGTTTCCTGCTCGCTTACGGGCGTCTGTACCTGGACAGCGAGATGACCGTGCTGTCGGCAACCGGCATGAGCCAGCAGCGGCTGTTCGTCTACAGCCTGGCACCGGCTACCGTGGTGGCGCTGCTGGTTGCCTGGTTGAGCATGGGGCTGGCGCCTCAGGGCGTTTCCCAGGTGGCCAAGATCTTCAACGAGCAGGACGCGCTGACCGAGTTCGATACGCTGGTGCCGGGGCGCTTCCAGTCCATGCGCAATGGTTCGCGGGTCACCTACACCCAGGAACTGTCGGAAGATCGCACCGAACTGGGTGGTATCTTCATCTCCGACAAGCGTTTGTCCCGCGCTGGTGACAAGGAGCGCGGCATCACCGTGCTGGTGGCCGAAAATGGTCGTCAGGAAGTGCAGAGCGACGGCAGCCGTTACCTGATTCTGGAAAATGGCTATCGCTATGACGGCAATCCGGGGCAGGCCGATTACCGCGTCGTGCAGTACGACACCTACGGTGTGCTGCTGCCCAAGCCTTCGGTGACCGCAGATATCAGCGAGCGCGAAGCCATACCGACCTCGCAGCTGTTCGGCAGCGACGAGCCGCGTCTGCAGTCCGAATTGCAGTGGCGCCTATCCATTCCATTGCTGGTGTTCATCGTCACCCTGATGGCGGTGCCGCTGTCTCGGGTCAATCCGCGTCAGGGTCGCTTCCTCAAGTTGCTCCCGGCGATTCTGTTGTACATGACCTACCTCGGTTTGCTGGTAGCGGCACGCAGTGCGCTGGACAAAGGGCGCATTCCGCCAGCAGTCGGCCTGTGGGGCGTGCACCTGTTGTTCCTGGTGATCGGTCTGGCCCTGCTGTATTGGGAGCCGATGCGCCTGAAGCTGGTAAGTCGTCGGGAGATCGCTCGTGGTTAAGCTGGATCGTTACATTGGCGCGCAGGTGCTGTT
Source organism: Pseudomonas sp. MEJ086 (assembly GCF_030209025.1). NCBI lineage: Bacteria > Pseudomonadati > Pseudomonadota > Gammaproteobacteria > Pseudomonadales > Pseudomonadaceae > Pseudomonas > Pseudomonas sp. MEJ086. The sequence goes on along the minus strand of NZ_JARVSV010000003.1, from coordinate 72,293 downwards.
CGCCATTCTGGCTGTGCTCGGCATCATCGTCGGCCTGGCTCTGCTGTTCGCCTTCATCGACGAGCTGGGCGATATAGAAGGTAACTACAGCCTTGGCGATGCCCTGTGGTACGTCTTCCTCACGGCGCCGCGGCGTATCTACGACATGCTGCCCATGGCTGCACTGGTGGGCTGTCTGATCGGTCTGGGTACCCTGGCGAGCAACAGCGAACTGACCATCATGCGTGCCGCTGGCGTGTCCATCGGGCGCATCGTCTGGGGCGTGATGAAGCCGATGCTGGCGCTAATGCTGGTCGGCATCCTGATCGGTGAGTACGTCGCCCCCTGGAGCGAGAACCAGGCTCAGGCCGGTCGTGCCATGGCGCAAGGCGGTGGTGAGGCGCAAACGTCCAAGCGTGGCATGTGGCATCGCCAGGGCCAGGAGTTCGTGCATATCAACGCCGTACAGCCCGATGGCGTGTTGTTCGGTGTGACGCGCTACCGATTCGATGATCAGCGTCGCCTGGAGTCGTCCAGCTTCGCTCGTCGCGCAACCTATGAAGGCAGCTACTGGCAGCTGGAAGATGTGGCGACCACCCAGTTCCACGAGCGCAGGACCGAAGTGGTCAGCGTGCCGAGCGAGCGCTGGGATATCGAACTCAATCCGCAGTTGCTCGGCACCGTGGTGCTGGAGCCTGAGGCGCTGTCGGTCAGCGGCCTGTGGCGTTACATTCACTACCTGAAAGAGCAGGGGCTGAACAATGGCCAATACTGGCTGGCGTTCTGGACCAAGGTGCTGCAGCCGCTGGTGACCGCGGCGCTGGTGCTGATGGCGATTTCCTTCATCTTCGGGCCGCTGCGCTCGGTCACGCTCGGTCAGCGTGTGTTCACCGGTGTGCTGGTCGGCTTCGTGTTCCGTATCGCACAGGATCTGCTCGGTCCGTCGAGCCTGGTATTCGGCTTCTCGCCGCTGTTCGCGGTGCTGATCCCGGCTGGCATCTGCGCGGTGGCAGGCTTCTGGCTGCTGCGCCGCGCAGGCTGATCGGTCGCGTCTTCTCCCGGCTCGCGGGAGAGGGCGCGGTAGCACCCTTGGCGTTTGCTCTTCTCTTCAGGCAGGCATTCACGGTGGTGGAGGCCGGTCGTTCTGCTCTCGCTATTCGCGATGCGCGTTCTTCGGCAGTTGCACGGTAAGGCTGTCCGAATAGCGGTCGTGCCAGCTGAGTCTGCGTTTGTCGAAAAGTATCCACAGGTAGCCCAGCCCAAGGGTCAGCCCTGAAGCGATGGCGACCAGAAAGCGCAGCAATGCCTGCCACAGGCTGATCGCCGTGCCGTCTGCATTCTGTACACGTATACCCCAGACCTGCATGCCCAGCGTCTGGCCGTTGTGCGTCCAGAACTTGGCGAAGAAACCGAACAGGCTGAACAGCAACAGGGTGGATAGCAGGGGATCGCCGTCCAGCGCTCCGGCCTCTGACCATTGGCGTAACTGCGCTTCGCCATAGATGGCCATCTGAATCAGCTTGTAGATGAAGGTGACGACGATCAGCAGGGCAATGCACAGAAAACTGTCGTAAAGCACCGCAGCCAGGCGGCGGCCCAGGCCGGCTGCGGGGAAGTCACCTTGCGGGCGCAGTGCATGTTTCGGCATGGAGGGCTCGTGATGTGGGTAGGGCAGGGCATACTAAATTGCAGGCATAAAAAAACCCCTGATATGCATCAGGGGTTTTTCAGACAGCGGCTTATTCCTGGACTTGAACCTGGTCAGCCTGCATGCCTTTTTGACCTTGTACAGCGACGAAGCTAACTTTTTGGCCTTCTTTCAGGCTCTTGAAGCCGTTACCTTCGATAGCGCGGAAGTGTACGAACAGATCCGGACCGCTTTCTGGAGTGATAAAACCAAAACCTTTCTCGTCGTTAAACCACTTGACGGTACCGTTCTGACGATTCGACATGTCTCTTTTCCTTGGAACTAGAGTTGATGACAGCCTCCATGTGTAGAGGACTGAAGACTGGTTGCAAGGAGTGTTGGAAGTCGAACGGGATGTAGCGGATCTTGAGCGATCTACTGCATCAGGTCACGATTCTCGGCGACCCATGCAAACACAGTGACTGAACTCTACGCTAACTCTGAAGCAAATGCCAACCCCTCGGGCACGCATAATCCCACGCAAGATTCGTGAGGCTTTAAGGCGAGTTCCGAGTTGGTTTTTTATAATGGCTAATTGATTGCGCGAAGAGGAGTCACGCAGCACAGCTTTGGTGCGAACTGTCACAAGTAGGTAACAGTTGAAGGATATATGGTGCCCCGGGGGAGACTCGAACTCCCACTTCTTTCGAAAACGGATTTTGAATCCGCCGCGTCTACCGGTTCCGCCACCGGGGCACAATGGCGGCGCAGTATAGGGAGCAAGTTGCCATTGGTCAATGCACTTGCGTGGTCACCGTGTAGGAATTCCGGTAAGCTGCTCCGCCCTGCAAGACGACACCTTTTCCACCATGCGCGTTGCCGACTTTCATTTCGAACTGCCAGATGAGCAGATCGCCCGCCACCCCCTTGCCGAACGCCGTGCCAGCCGCCTGCTGATTCTCGACGGTGCCAGTGGCGCACTCGCGCATCGGCATTTCGCCGACCTGCTCGAGTACCTGCGCCCGGGTGACCTGATGGTGTTCAACAACACCCGCGTGATTCCGGCGCGGCTGTTCGGCCAGAAGGCGTCCGGTGGCAAGCTCGAGGTGCTGATCGAACGCGTGCTCGACGAGCATCGCGTGCTGGCCCATGTGCGTTCCAGCAAGTCGCCCAAGCCGGGCTCGACGATTGTCATCGAGGGTGGCGCTCAGGCGCAGATGGTCGCGCGTCACGATGCGCTGTTCGAACTGCGTTTCGACGAGGCGGTGTTGCCGCTGCTCGAGCGGGTCGGGCATATGCCGTTGCCTCCTTATATAGACAGGGCGGATGAAGATGCGGATCGCGAGCGCTATCAGACCGTCTATGCGCAGAAGGCCGGTGCCGTGGCGGCGCCTACCGCAGGCCTGCATTTCGACGACGAGTTGCTGGCGGCCTTGCGCGAGAGGGGCGTCGAGAGTGCCTTCGTCACGCTGCACGTCGGCGCAGGAACCTTTCAGCCGGTGCGTGTGGAGCGTATCGAAGATCATCACATGCACAGCGAGTGGCTGGAGGTCGGTCAGGACGTTGTCGACGCCGTCCAGGCGTGCCGCGCCCGCGGCGGTCGCGTCGTTGCCGTGGGCACGACCAGCGTCCGCTCGCTGGAAAGCGCAGCCCGCGATGGCGAGCTGAAACCCTTCAGTGGTGATACCGACATATTCATCTATCCTGGTCGGCCCTTCCACGTGGTCGATGCCCTGGTGACCAACTTCCATCTGCCCGAGTCGACCCTGCTGATGCTGGTATCGGCTTTCGCCGGCTATGCGGAAACTATGGCGGCCTACGCTCAGGCGGTGGCCGAGGGGTATCGCTTCTTCAGTTACGGTGATGCCATGTTCATCACCCGCAATCCCGCGCCACGCGGGCCCGAGGATCACCTATGACGCGCAGCTGCCGCATGTCCTTCGAACTGCTGGCCACCGATGGCAAGGCCCGTCGTGGTCGCCTGACTTTCCCCCGTGGCGTGGTCGAGACCCCGGCCTTCATGCCGGTTGGCACCTACGGCACGGTAAAAGGCATGTTGCCGCGCGATATCGAAGCCATCGGTGCGCAGATCATCCTCGGCAATACCTTTCACCTGTGGCTGCGCCCGGGTACCGAAGTCATCAAGCGTCATGGCGACCTGCATGACTTCATGCAGTGGCAGGGGCCGATCCTCACCGACTCGGGCGGCTTCCAGGTGTTCAGTCTGGGGGCGATGCGCAAGATCAAGGAGGAAGGCGTGACCTTCGCCTCGCCGGTCGACGGTTCCAAGGTGTTCATGGGTCCGGAAGAGTCGATGCAGGTGCAGCGCGATCTGGGGTCAGACATCGTGATGATCTTCGACGAGTGCACGCCGTATCCCGCCGAGTTCGATGTGGCCAAGACCTCAATGGAGCTGTCGCTGCGCTGGGCCAAGCGCTCCAAGCTCGCCCATGGTGACAGCACCGCGGCGCTGTTCGGTATCGTTCAGGGGGGCATGCACGAGTCGCTGCGCATGCGTTCGCTGGAGGGCTTGAGCGCGCTGGATTTCGACGGCCTGGCCATCGGCGGGTTGTCGGTCGGCGAGCCGAAGGAAGAGATGATCAAGGTGCTGGATTATCTGCCGGGGCAGATGCCCAGCGACAAGCCACGTTACCTGATGGGCGTCGGCAAGCCGGAAGATCTGGTCGAAGGCGTGCGCCGTGGTGTGGATATGTTCGACTGCGTGATGCCGACGCGCAATGCGCGCAACGGCCACCTTTTCATCGACACCGGCGTGCTGAAAATCCGCAATGCGTTTCACCGTCACGATGACTCGCCGCTGGATCCGACCTGCGACTGTTACACCTGCAAACACTTCTCGCGCGCCTATCTGCACCATTTGGATAAGTGCGGCGAAATGCTCGGCAGCATGTTGAATACAATCCACAACTTGCGTCATTACCAGCGCCTTATGGCTGGTTTGCGCGAGGCAATTCAACAGGGTACATTGGCCGCCTTTGTCGATGCCTTCTACGCCCGGCGCGGTCTGCCAACGCCGCCGCTGGATTGATGATTCGATGGCTAAAAGAACTTTTAACAGGAGTGTCAAATGAGCTTTTTTATTCCCGCTGCCTACGCTGATGCCGCTGGCGCAGCTGCCGGCCCGGCTGGTTCCGGTTTCGAGTGGATCTTCCTGGTCGGCTTCCTGGTCATCTTCTACCTGATGATCTGGCGCCCTCAGGCCAAACGTGCCAAAGAGCACAAGAACCTGCTCGGCAATCTGCAGAAGGGTGACGAGGTGGTGACCTCCGGTGGCATCGCCGGCAAGGTTTCCAAGGTCAGCGACGATTTCGTGGTGATCGAAGTGTCCGATACCGTCGAACTGAAGATCCAGAAAGGTGCCATCGCAGCAACCCTGCCTAAGGGCACGCTGAAAGCCATCTGATGACGGTTGAAAAACTACCTGCGTTGCCATCGCTGCGTTAAAACAAGCTCGGAATGCTCATGTACCAAAGTACGCTCCGCTTCCTCGCCGGTTTTTGCCTTGCGCTGGCTGCCTCGCCTACGTTTTTCAGCGGTTTGTTGACTATCTGTTCCAGTTTTATCCATCCCGCGGGGCGCAGATTGCGCCCCGCGTCATAAGCGGGCGGCGTCATTCATGCTCAACAAATACCCTCTGTGGAAATACCTGCTGATCGCAGCCGTACTCGGCATCAGCCTGATTTATTCCGCACCCAATCTCTACCCCGATGATCCGGCCATTCAGGTCAGCGGGGCCAGCTCGGCACAGACCATCGAGCAAGCCGATCTGGATCGCGTCAGCAAGGCGCTGACCGATGCCGGTATCGAGGTCAAGGCATCGAGCGTTGCCGAGCAGGGCCGTAGCGGCCTGCTGCGTCTGACCAAGCAGAGCGACCAGCTGCCGGCCAAGGATGTCGTGCGCAAGACGCTCGGCGACAACTATGTAGTGGCTCTCAACCTGGCTCAGACCACTCCCGACTGGCTGCGTAATCTGGGCGCGAGCCCGATGAAGCTCGGCCTCGACCTGTCCGGTGGTGTGCACTTCCTGCTCGAAGTCGACATGGACAAGGCGCTGGACGTGCGTCGCCAGGTCTATGAAGGCGAGCTCAAGAGCCTGCTGCGCAAGGAGCGCGTGCGCTATCGCAGCATGCCGCAGCAGGGTGGCGCCATCCAGCTTGGCTTCGCTGACAGCGAAACCCTGGAAAAGGCCCAGCAGCTGATCCGCAAGGATTTCAACGATTTCGAATTGAATGCCCAGGAACGTGGCGGCCAGCAAGTGCTGCGCGTAACCATGACGGCAGCCAAGATCGCCGAGATTCGCGAATACTCGATCCGCCAGAACCTGACCACCGTGCGTAACCGGGTCAACGAACTGGGCGTCGCCGAGCCGCTGGTCCAGCGTCAGGGTGCCAACCGCATCGTGGTCGAGCTGCCAGGCGTGCAGGACACTGCCGAAGCCAAGCGTATTCTCGGCAAGACCGCCAACCTCGAGTTCCGTCTCGCCGCCGATCCGAATGCGCCGCGTGGCACTACCGAGCAGTTCGGCTTCCGTGAGGAAGGCCGTCCGCCGGTGCAGCTCGAGCGTGAGCTGATCATCACCGGTGATCAGGTCACCGACGCCCAGGCCAGCTTCGACGAAAACGGCCGCCCGCAGGTGAATATCCGTCTGGATGGTCACGGCGGCGACCTGATGAACCGGGCTACCCGCAGCAACGTCGGGCGCAGCATGGCGGTGATCTTCATCGAGCAGCGTCCGCTGACCCGCTATGTGAAGCAGATGGTCGACGGCGTCGAGCAGGAAGTGCAGGTCGATTCCTTCAAGGAAGAGAAGCAGATCATCAGCCTGGCGACCATCCAGTCGCCGCTCGGTAGCCAGTTCCGCATCACCGGCCTGAACGGCCAGGGCGAGTCGTCCGAGCTGGCGCTGCTGCTGCGCGCCGGTGGTCTGGCTGCGCCGATGTACTTCGCTGAAGAGCGCACCATCGGCCCGAGCCTGGGGGCCGAGAACATCGTCAAGGGTATCGAGTCCACCGAGTGGGCCATGATCTTCGTGTCGCTGTTCATGATCGCCATCTACCGTTTCTTCGGTGTTCTGGCGACCGTGGCGCTGGCGTTCAACCTGGTGCTGCTGGTGGGGCTGATGTCGGTAATCGGCGCGACCCTGACCCTGCCGGGTATCGCCGGTATCGTGCTGACCCTGGGCATGGCGGTCGACGCCAACGTGTTGATCTACTCACGGATACGTGAGGAGCTGAACAACGGCCTGTCGGTACAGCGGGCGATCCACGAAGGTTTCGACCGTGCCTACTCGGCGATTCTCGACAGTAACCTGACCACGCTGCTGGTCGGTGCCATCCTGTTCGCGCTGGGTACCGGGCCGATCAAGGGCTTCGCCGTGACGCTGTCGATCGGGATCATCACCTCGATGTTCACCGCGATCATGTTCACCCGAGGGATGGTCAACCTGATCTTCGGTGGCCGTAACTTCAAGAAACTGTGGATCTGAGGTGAGGCTATGAGACTTCCATCCCGCATTCCGTTCATGGCGATACGCAACATCGCGTTCGCCGTAACCGTGGTCATCAGCCTTATTGGTCTTGGTAGCCTGTTCAAGCATGGCCTCAACTTTGGCCTGGATTTCACCGGCGGTACGCTGATCGAGCTGACCTACGAGCAGCCGGCCGACCTGGAACTGATCAAGCGCGAGCTGGGTCAGGCAGGTTACCCGGATGCCGTGGTGCAGAGCTTCGGTTCCACCACTGACGTGCTGGTGCGCATGGCTGGCGATTCGGCCGATCTTGGCAACGAAGTAGCTGCCGCGCTGCGCAAGATCGACGTCGATACCTCGTTCGAGGTCAAGCGCGTCGAGTTCGTCGGCCCGCAGGTGGGTGAGGAGCTGCGTGACCAGGGTGGCCTGGCCATGCTTCTGGCGCTTGGCGGCATCCTGCTGTACCTGGCCTTCCGCTTCCAGTGGAAGTTCGGTCTGGGTGCCGTGGCCTCGCTGGCCCATGACGTGATCGTTACCCTGGGCATCCTGGCGTTCTTCCAGGTGCCGTTCGACCTGACGGTGATGGCGGCCGTGCTGGCGATGCTGGGTTACTCGCTGAACGACACCATCATCATCTATGACCGTATCCGCGAGAACTTCCGGGTACTGCGCAAGGCCGACATCATCGAGAACATCGACGTGTCGGTTACCCAGACCCTGCTGCGCACCATCGCCACGTCGACATCGACCGCCATGGCGCTGGTCGCGCTGCTGGTGTTCGGTGGTGACAGCCTCGCAGGCTTCGCCCTGACGCTGCTGATCGGTGTGTTCGTGGGTACCTACTCCTCGATCTACATCAGTGCTCCGGTACTGATCTGGCTGAAGCTGTCCTCCGAGGATCTGATTCCTCCGGTGGCCACTGCAGAGGGTGCCGACGAGCGTCCCTGAGGTGTGATGCACTGCTCTGTTCGCAGTGGATAAAGGCGGGCGACAAGGGAACTTGTCGCCCGTTTTGCGTTTCCAAGGCAGGGAGTAAAGCGCAATGGCGCTGCAGTTGTGATCAGGAGGTTCGCATGAACAAGTCGTTGTTGGTTGGAGCTGTGTTAGGTGCTGTTGGTGTCACTGCAGGTGGCGCTGTCGCGACCTACAGTTTGGTCGGCGGCGGCCCTCAGTACGCCGAAGTCCTGGCGGTCAAGCCGGTGACTGAAACCATCAAGACCCCGCGTGAAGAGTGCAAGGACGTGGCCGTTACTCGCCAGCGCCCCGTTCAGGATCAGCATCAGATCGCAGGTACCGCCATCGGTGCCGTGGTCGGCGGTCTGCTCGGCAATCAGGTGGGTGGTGGCAATGGCAAGAAGATCGCTACCGTGGCCGGCGCCGTGGGTGGTGGTTACGCAGGCAACAAGGTGCAGGAAGGTATGCAGAGCCGCGATACCTATACCACCACCGAGACGCGCTGCAAGACCGTCACCGACTCCAGCGACAAGATCGTTGGCTATGACGTGAAATACGATCTGGATGGCAAGATCGGCAAGGTGCGCATGGATGAAGAGCCCGGTAGCAAGATCCCGGTGCGCGACGGCAAGCTGGTGCTGGCCGGTTCCGAGGCGGACGAATAGTTCGCATCGGCTAGATGCACGAAAGGCGCTCTCGGGAGCGCCTTTTTTATGGGCAATAAAAAACCGGCGCCAGGCCGGTTTTTCATGGGTGCAGCTATTAGCGCTTGAGCGATGCCGAAAGATGCGGCTGGATCGCGGTCAGCACTGCCTTGAAGCACTTGGTGTTGCCGGCGACGATCTGACCCTTCTCGAGGAATTCATGACCACCGCTGAAGTCGCTGACCAGGCCGCCTGCTTCCTGAATCAGCAGGGCGCCAGCTGCCATGTCCCACTCGGACAGGCCGAATTCCCAGAAGGCGTCGAAACGGCCCGCGGCTACATAGGCCAGGTCCAGGCTGGCAGCGCCGGCGCGGCGTACGCCTGCGGTCTGGCCGACCAGGCTGCGGAACATGCCCAGGTAGTTTTCCAGGTTGTCCAGCTGGCTGTCGCGGAACGGGAAGCCGGTGCCCAGCAGGGCGCCGTCCAGGCTCTTGCGATTGCTGACGCGCAGGCGGCGGCCGTTCAGGGCGGCGCCACGGCCACGGCTCGCGGTGAATTCCTCCTGGCGTACCGGATCGATGATCACGGCGTGCTCGAGGCGGCCGCGGTATTTGCAGGCCACGCTCACGGCGAAGTGCGGCACGCCGCGGATGAAGTTGGTGGTGCCGTCGAGTGGATCGATGATCCACTGATAGTCGGCGCCGTCACCGCTGCCTTCGAGCAGGCCGCCCTCTTCGCCGAGGAAGCTGTGGGTCGGGTACGCCTTGCGCAGGGCCTGGACGATCATCAGCTCGGCAGAGCGATCGATCTCGGTCACGTAGTCCTTGGCGTCCTTTTCATCTACGGAGATGACGTCCAGGCGTTCGATTGAGCGGAAGATCATTTCACCGGCGCTACGGGCTGCGCGCAGCGCGATATTCAGCATGGGCTGCATGGAAGTTCACCTGGGGTCGTAATAAAGCCGGCCATTCTAGCAGAAAAGCCTGTCGCTTGAAGTGCCGTCCGTGTCCTGCGTGGCATAAAGCAGGGGGCTTCTGTAAGATTTGTCACCTTATTTATCCGATGCGGGCGTCTCCCTTGCTGCAGAACATTCGAGTGGTACTGGTCAGCACCAGTCATCCCGGCAACATCGGTGGGGCGGCTCGCGCCATGAAGAACATGGGGCTGTCGCGGCTGGTGCTGGTCGAGCCGCGGCAGTTTCCGAGCGAAGAGGCGGTGGCCCGAGCGTCCGGCGCTACTGATATTCTCGATTCTGCCCTGGTGGTTTCGAGTCTCGAAGATGCCTTGGTCGGTTGCAGCCTGGTATTCGGCACCAGTGCCCGTGAGCGACGCATACCCTGGCCGCTGATCGATCCGCGCGAGTGTGGCGTGGCGGCTGTGGAAAAAGCTGCTGCCGGCGGCGAGGTGGCGCTGGTGTTCGGTCGCGAACACGCCGGCCTGACCAACGAAGAGCTGCAGCGCTGTCACTTTCACGTGCACATCCCGTCCGACCCCGCGTTCAGTTCGCTGAACCTGGCGGCCGCCGTGCAGGTGCTGACCTACGAGGCGCGCATGGCCGCCCTGGCGCTGGAAAATGCGCCCCTTGTGGCGCCTCGTCAGGAGGTTGCTGCCGATGAGGGTGAGCAACCGGTGACCGCTGACGAGATGGAGTCCTTCTATGGGCACCTCGAGAAATCGTTGGTGGAAATCGGTTTTTTGGACCCGGTCAATCCGCGCCATCTGATGAGTCGCCTGCGTCGTCTGTACGGCCGCAGTGGCGTGACCAGGCTGGAAATGAACATCTTGCGCGGCGTGTTGACGGAAACGCTCAAGGCGGCGCGCGGCGAGCACCATAAGCGGGGAAAGACTGATGTTTGAGCGCATGCGGGAAGATATCCAGGGTGTTTTTCATCGTGATCCGGCGGCGCGCAATGCGTTCGAAGTGGTCACCTGTTACCCCGGGTTGCATGCGGTTTGGCTGCATCGTGCCGCGCATGGGTTATGGGTGTCCGGTTGGAAATGGCTGGCGCGCAGTGTGTCGAACTTCAGTCGCTGGCTGACCGGTATCGAGATTCACCCGGGTGCGGTGATCGGCCGGCGTTTCTTCATCGATCACGGTATGGGCATCGTCATCGGTGAAACCGCGGAGATCGGGGACGACGTGACGCTCTATCAGGGCGTGACCCTGGGCGGCACCAGCTGGAACAAGGGCAAGCGCCACCCGACGCTCGAAGATGGCGTGGTGGTGGGCGCTGGCGCCAAGGTGCTCGGTCCGTTCACGGTCGGTGCCGGTGCCAAGATCGGTTCCAACGCAGTGGTCACCAAGGCGGTGCCGGCTGGTGCGACGGCGGTGGGTATCCCCGCCAAGATCATCGTCAAGGACGATGACGGGCTCGAGGCGCAGCGCCGGGCCATCGCCGACAAACTGGGTTTCGATGCCTACGGCGTCAGTCAGGACATGCCCGATCCGGTGGCGCGGGCGATCGCGCAGCTGCTCGATCACCTGCATGCGGTCGACAATCGCCTGGAAGGCATGTGTGAGGCGCTCGGTGCGCTGGGTAGTGACTACCGTGCCAAGGATCTGCCGGAACTGCGTGCCGAGGACTTCGACGGTGTCTGCAAGGGGCAGGGCGACAAGCCTGCCGCCTGATGCGTGGCGGGCGTAGCTTTGCTATGATCCGCCGCCATTCCGGGCGTGCAAGGCGCCTAAATCCGAGTGTTTTGGTAGGTCTTATAGTTGACTTAAATACTCGGGAATAGGATAATTGCGCCACATTGTGATTCCTTGGTAACCCTTCATGCGACTGACTACCAAAGGCCGATACGCCGTGACTGCCATGCTCGATCTCGCGCTGCATGCGCAGAACGGGCCGGTATCCCTCGCCGATATCTCCGAGCGCCAGGGTATTTCTCTCTCCTATCTCGAGCAGCTGTTCGCCAAGCTTCGCCGTGGGAGTCTGGTATCCAGCGTGCGTGGTCCGGGTGGCGGCTATCAGCTGTCGCGCAACATGCAGGGTATCCAGGTCGCTGAAGTGATCGACGCGGTCAACGAATCCGTCGACGCCACCCGTTGCCAGGGGCAGGGCGGTTGTCACTCCGGCGACATCTGCCTGACCCATCACCTGTGGTGTGATCTGAGCCAGCAGATCCACGAGTTCCTCAGCGGCATCAGCCTGGCCGATCTGGTCACGCGCCGCGAGGTGCAGGAAGTCGCCCAGCGCCAGGATCAGCGCCGCTGCAACAACAATGGCAGGGCACACCTTCTGGATAAGATTGAAGCGTCCACCGTCGATTGAGCACGCAAGGCGCCGGCCTGATACCTGATTAGGAGATACCGAAATGAAATTGCCGATCTACATGGACTACTCCGCGACAACGCCGGTCGATCCTCGCGTTGCGCAAAAAATGATCGAATGCCTGACCAACGAAGGCAACTTCGGCAACCCGGCTTCGCGCTCTCACGTGTTCGGCTGGAAAGCCGAAGAAGCGGTAGAGAATGCCCGCCGTCAGGTTGCCGAACTGGTCAACGCCGATCCTCGCGAGATCGTCTGGACCTCCGGTGCCACCGAGTCCGACAACCTCGCGATCAAGGGCGTGGCCAGCTTCTACGCAAGCAAGGGCAAGCACCTGATCACCTCGAAGATCGAGCACAAAGCGGTGCTCGACACCATGCGTCAGCTCGAGCGTGAAGGCTTCGAAGTCACCTACATCGAGCCCGGCGAAGATGGCCTGATCACCCCGGCCATGGTCGAGGCGGCGCTGCGTGAAGACACCATTCTGGTGTCGATCATGCACGTCAACAACGAAATCGGTACCGTCAACGACATCGCAGCGATCGGTGAGCTGCTGCGCGCCCGTGGCGTGTTCTTTCACGTCGATGCCGCCCAGTCGACCGGCAAGGTGGAAATCGACCTGCAAACGCTCAAGGTCGACTTGATGGCCTTCTCGGCGCACAAGACCTACGGTCCGAAAGGGGTCGGCGCGCTTTACGTACGCCGCAAGCCACGCATCCGTCTGGAAGCTCAGACCCACGGTGGCGGCCACGAACGCGGCATGCGTTCCGGCACCCTGGCGACCCACCAGTGCGTCGGCATGGGCGAAGCCTTCCGTATCGCCAAGGAAGAAATGGCTGCAGAGAACGCCAAGGTGCTGGCCCTGCGCGACCGTTTCTTCAAGCAGGTCGACGGCCTGGAAGAGCTGTACATCAATGGCAGCATGACTGCCCGTGTACCGCACAACCTGAATCTCAGTTTCAACTACGTCGAAGGCGAGTCGCTGATCATGGCCCTCAAGGACCTGGCGGTATCGTCCGGTTCGGCCTGTACCTCGGCCTCCCTGGAGCCTTCCTACGTGCTGCGCGCCCTGGGCCGTAACGACGAATTGGCACACAGCTCCATTCGATTCACCTTCGGTCGTTTCACCACCGAAGAAGAAGTCGATTACGCCGCGGAGAAAGTACGCGAGGCAGTCACCAAGCTGCGCGAACTGTCGCCGCTCTGGGATATGTTCAAAGAAGGTGTCGACATTTCCAAGGTGGAATGGGCAGCACACTAAAAGCTGCCGGTGAGCGGCGCCTGATGAAAGAGGATTGATAACATGGCTTACAGCGAAAAGGTCATCGACCACTACGAGAACCCGCGCAACGTCGGCAAGATGAACGCGGAAGATCCTGACGTCGGCACCGGCATGGTCGGCGCGCCGGCCTGCGGCGACGTGATGCGTCTGCAGATCAAGGTCAACGAGCAGGGCGTCATCGAAGACGCCAAGTTCAAGACCTACGGCTGTGGCTCCGCCATCGCCTCCAGCTCCCTGGCCACCGAGTGGATGAAGGGCAAGACGCTGGACGAGGCAGAGACCATCAAGAATACCCAGCTCGCCGAAGAGCTGGCTCTGCCACCCGTGAAGATTCACTGCTCGGTGCTCGCCGAGGACGCCATCAAGGCGGCCGTGCGCGACTACAAGCAGAAGAAAGGTTTGCTCTAAGGAGGTTTGTCGATGGCCATCAGCATGACTCAAGCCGCTGCCCAGCATATCCGTCGTTCGCTCGACGGTCGTGGCAAGGGTGAGGGTATCCGCCTGGGTGTACGCACCACCGGCTGTTCCGGTCTGGCTTACGTGTTGGAGTTCGTCGACGAAACCGCCGGCGAAGACCAGGTGTTCGAGAGCCATGGCGTGAAGGTGATCATCGATCCCAAAAGCCTGGTTTACCTCGACGGCACCGAGCTCGATTTCGTCAAGGAAGGGTTGAACGAAGGCTTCAAGTTCAACAACCCGAACGTCCGTGGCGAATGTGGCTGTGGCGAAAGCTTCAACATCTGATGAACAGTTCCGGTCCCTGCCATTTCGCCCTGTTCGAGTTGCAGCCGAGCTTTCGTCTGGATCTCGATCAGTTGGCGGCTCGTTACCGCGAGTTGGCTCGTAGCGTGCACCCCGATCGTTTCGCCGACGCTTCCGAGCGCGAGCAGCGCCTGGCGCTGGAACGCTCGGCGAGCCTCAACGAGGCCTACCGCACGCTCAAGAGCGACTCGCAGCGGGCTCGTTATCTGCTGGCGATGCGTGGCCCCGAGCTGCCGCTGGAAGTCACCGTGCAGGATCCCGATTTCCTGATGCAGCAGATGCAGTGGCGTGAAGAGCTCGAAGAGTTGCAGGACGAGGCCGACCTGGCTGGTGTTGCCGCTTTCAAGGGCCGCCTGAAGATCGCCCAGCAGGAGCTGAACGAACGTTTCGCCGAGGCTTGGGAGGACAATGCGCGCCGAGAAGAGGCTGAACGCCTGATGCGCCGCATGCAGTTCCTCGACAAGCTTTCCCACGAGGTGCGCCAGCTGGAAGAGCGCCTCGACGATTAATGCTCGTACGGCTGCCGTGGCCGTGCCTGATACCCAGATAAGCACCGACTACCTATGGCTTTATTGCAGATTGCTGAGCCCGGACAGAGCCCACAACCACACCAGCGTCGTCTGGCTGTAGGGATCGACCTGGGCACCACCAATTCCCTGGTCGCTGCCGTGCGCAGCGGCGTCAGCGAGCCGCTGCCGGACACTGAAGGGCGCCTGATTCTGCCCTCGGCCGTGCGTTATCACGCCGATCGCGTCGAGGTCGGTGAAACGGCCCGCCGTGACGCCGCCAGCGACCCCTTCAACAGCATCCTGTCGGTCAAGCGCCTGATGGGCCGCGGCCTTTCCGATGTGAAGCAATTGGGTGAGCAACTGCCTTACCGCTTCGTCGCCGGCGAGTCGCACATGCCCTTCATCGACACCGTGCAAGGGCTGAAAAGCCCGGTTGAAGTGTCCGCCGACATCCTTCGGGTATTGCGTCAGCGTGCCGAGTCGACCCTGGGTGGCGAGCTGGTGGGCGCGGTGATCACCGTGCCGGCCTATTTCGACGATTCCCAGCGTCAGGCCACCAAGGATGCTGCGCGTCTGGCCGGTCTGAGCGTGCTGCGCCTGCTCAACGAGCCCACCGCCGCTGCGGTCGCCTATGGCCTCGACCAGAACGCCGAAGGCGTGGTGGCGATCTACGACCTGGGCGGCGGCACCTTCGATATCTCCATCCTGCGCCTGACCGGTGGCGTGTTCGAGGTGCTGGCCACCGGTGGCGACAGTGCGCTGGGTGGTGACGATTTCGATCACGCCATCGCCGGCTGGATCGTCGAGCAGGCTGGGCTGTCCGCCGATATCGAGCCGGGTGCCCAGCGCAGCCTGCTGCAGACCGCCTGTGCCGCCAAGGAAGCGCTGACCGCTGCCGAGAGCGTCGAGGTCGTGCATGGCGATTGGCGCGGCGTGCTGTCCCGTACCGATTTCCAGGCGCTGATCGAGCCCATGGTGGCGCGCAGCCTGAAGGCCTGCCGTCGCGCCGTGCGTGATTCCGGTGTCGAAGTCGAAGACGTCGGTGCCGTGGTCATGGTTGGCGGCTCGACCCGGGTGCCGCGTGTGCGCGAAGCGGTTGGCGAGCTGTTCGGCCGTCAGCCGCTGACCGATATCGACCCCGATCAGGTTGTCGCCATCGGTGCGGCGATCCAGGCCGATGCCCTGGCTGGCAATCGCCGTGCAGACGGCGAAGAATTGCTTCTGCTGGACGTCATCCCGTTGTCCCTGGGGCTGGAAACCATGGGCGGGCTGATGGAGAAGGTGATTCCGCGCAACACCACGATTCCAGTGGCCCGTGCACAGGAATTCACTACCTACAAAGATGGCCAGAGCGCCATGATGATCCACGTGCTGCAGGGTGAGCGCGAACTGATCAGCGATTGCCGGTCCCTGGCGCGCTTCGAGCTGCGTGGCATCCCGCCCATGGTGGCTGGCGCGGCGAAGATCCGCGTGACCTTCCAGGTGGACGCCGACGGTCTGCTCAGCGTAAGTGCCCGCGAGCTGGCTTCGGGCGTCGAAGCCAGTATCCAGGTCAAGCCGTCCTACGGCCTTACCGATGGTGAGGTGGCGCGCATGCTGAAGGACTCCTTCCAGCACGCCGGTGGTGACAAGGCCGCCCGCGCGTTGCGCGAGCAGCAGGTTGACGCCCAGCGTCTGATCGAGGCGGTCGAGGCTGCCCTGCAGGTCGATGGCGAGCGTCTGCTGGATGCCGAGGAGCGCATGGTGATCGACCTGCAGATGCAGGAATTACGTGATTTGTTGACCGGTACCGATGGCGTGGCCATCGAGCAGCAGACCAAACGTCTGTCGCAAGTGACCGATGCTTTTGCAGCCCGCCGCATGGACCTGACGGTGAAAGCCGCGCTGGCCGGGCGCAACCTGAATGAGATCGAGGAATAACTGATGCCTCAGGTAATTTTTCTGCCCCACGAGAAATTCTGTCCGGAAGGGCTGGTGGTTGAGGCTCAGCCTGGTACTTCCATTCTGGAGCTGGCCCACGAGCACCATATCGAGATGGAAAGCGCCTGTGGCGGCGTGTGTGCCTGCACCACCTGCCACTGCGTCGTGCGTGAAGGTTTCGATTCGCTGAACGAAGCCGACGAGCTCGAAGAGGATTACCTCGACAAGGCCTGGGGGCTGGAAGCTCAGTCGCGTCTCGCCTGTCAGGCTATCGTTGGTGAAGAAGACATCACCGTCGAAATTCCCAAGTATTCGCTCAACCACGCCGCCGAAGCGCCGCACTGATCAGGAAGCCCACGCATGAGCCTGAAATGGGTTGATGTTCTCGAAATCGCCATCCAGCTCGCCGACGGCAAGCCGGATGTGGATCCCCGTTACGTGAATTTCGTCCAGCTGCATCGCTGGGTGGTAGAGCTGCCGGAATTTTCCGACGACCCGCAACGCGGCGGCGAAAAGGTGCTCGAAGCCATTCAGGCGGCCTGGATCGAAGAGGCGCAATGACCCGTCAGGGCGGCTTCGGTCGACCCCGGCGTGCAGGGTGGAGGGGCAGTACGGGCTCCGCTCTTATGCTTTTGACTGGAACCCGCGTATAATTCGCGGGTTTAATTTTTGGCTTTAATCCACTGTTTCTGGAGTTTCAAATGGCTGTTCAACGCACGTTCTCCATCATCAAGCCTGATGCCGTCGCTAAAAACGTCATCGGCGAGATCACCACTCGTTTCGAAAAAGCCGGTCTGCGCATCGTCGCTTCCAAGCAACTGCAACTGTCCGAGCGCGAAGCTGCTGGCTTCTACGCCGAGCACAGCGAGCGTGGTTTCTTCAAGGATCTGGTTGCATTCATGACTTCCGGCCCGGTCATCGTCCAGGTTCTGGAAGGCGAAAACGCCATCGCCAAGAACCGTGAGCTGATGGGCGCTACCAACCCGAAAGAAGCTGCTGCCGGCACCATCCGTGCCGACTTCGCCGTTTCCATCGACGAGAACGCCGTTCACGGTTCCGACTCGGAAGCTTCCGCTGCTCGCGAAATCGCTTACTTCTTCTCCGCTACCGAGGTAAACGCTCGCATTCGCTAAGGCGAAGCGTGCGAAGGTGACGTCATGACCGACACGAATGGCAAAATCAACCTGCTGGGCCTGACCCAGCCGGAAATGGAGCAGTTCTTCGACAGCATCGGAGAGAAGCGCTTTCGTGCCGGTCAGGTCATGAAGTGGATTCACCACTTCGGCGTCGATGATTTCGCCGCCATGACCAACGTCGGCAAGGCCTTGCGCGAGAAGCTCGAGGCCGCTGCCTACATTCGCGGGCCCGAAGTGGTCAGCGAAGACATTTCTTCCGATGGCACCCGCAAGTGGGTCGTGCGTGTGGCGTCGGGCAGCTGCGTGGAAACCGTGTACATCCCCCAGGGTGGGCGTGGCACGCTTTGCGTTTCCTCACAAGCTGGCTGTGCTCTGGACTGCAGCTTCTGCTCCACGGGCAAGCAAGGTTTCAACAGCGACCTCACCGCGGCCGAGATCATCGGCCAGGTGTGGATCGCCTGCAAATCGTTCGGCAGCGTGCCGGCGAAGATCGACCGTGCCGTCACCAACGTGGTGATGATGGGCATGGGCGAGCCGCTGCTGAACTTCGACAACGTCGTCGCCGCCATGAAAATCATGATGGACGACCTCGGCTACGGCATTTCCAAGCGCAAGGTGACCCTGTCGACCTCCGGCGTGGTGCCGATGATCGACAAGCTCGGTGAAGTGATCGACGTGTCCCTGGCGCTGTCGCTGCACGCGCCGAACGACGAACTGCGCAGCCAACTGGTACCGATCAACAAGAAGTACCCGCTGGAGATGCTGCTGGCTGCCTGCAAGCGTTATGTCTCGCGCCTCGGCGAGAAACGTGTGCTGACAATCGAGTACACCCTGCTCAAGGACGTGAACGATAGACTCGAGCACGCCGAGCAGATGGTCGCGCTGCTGGCCGACATGCCCTGCAAGATCAACCTGATTCCGTTCAACCCGTTCCCCCATTCGGGTTATGAGCGTCCGAGCAACAACGCCATTCGCCGTTTCCAGGAACTCTTGCAAAAAGCCGGTCACAACGTCACGGTGCGCACCACCCGTGGTGAAGATATCGACGCGGCGTGCGGGCAACTGGTTGGCCAGGTAATGGACCGTACCCGCCGCAGCGAACGTTACATCGCCGTGCGCCAGCTGAACGGCGATGCGGATACTCCGCGTCCTGCCGTCAGTCGTACCTGAGAGGATCTCCATGACCGTGCTGCGTTCCATGCTGTTTCTGCTGAGTGCAAGTCTGCTCACCGGCTGTGTCTCCACCGGTGACGTCGACCCGATGAAGACCACCGAAGGCCGCAAGAAGGCTTACGATTCTTTCGTCCAGCTTGGCATCGGCTATCTGCAGCAGGGTGAAACCGGGCCGGCCAAGGTGCCGTTGAAGAACGCCCTGGATATCGATTCGTCCGCTCCCGATGCTCACGCCGTACTGGCCCTGGTGTTCCAGCGTGAGATGGAACCGAAGCTGGCGGATGAACATTTCCGCAAATCACTGTCGAACAACCCCAAGGACGCACGGCTGCTGAACAATTACGCCGGCTTCCTGTTCGAACAGAAACGCTACGACGAAGCGCTGCAGCGCTACAGTCTCGCCGCCGAGGACAGCCTCTACCCAGAGCGCGCCCGGGTGTTCGAGAACCTTGGCATGACCGCCATGATGCTCAAGCAGCGTGACGAGGCCAAAGCCTATTTCGAGCGTTCGCTACGCCTCAACAGCCGCCAGCCGCGTGCGCTGCTGGAAATGGCGAACCTCTCGTT
Source organism: Pseudomonas sp. MEJ086 (assembly GCF_030209025.1). Taxonomy (NCBI): domain Bacteria; kingdom Pseudomonadati; phylum Pseudomonadota; class Gammaproteobacteria; order Pseudomonadales; family Pseudomonadaceae; genus Pseudomonas; species Pseudomonas sp. MEJ086. The sequence continues at coordinate 52,980 of NZ_JARVSV010000003.1, read as the reverse complement.
CGAAGATAAGCAGTACGTCCCGGCGCGCAGCTATTACGAAGGCTACAGCGCCATTGCCGAGCAGAACGCCCGCAGCCTGTTGTTGGGTACGCGCCTGGCCACGATCTTCGAGGATCGTGACCGCGCCGCCAGCCTCGGCCTGCAGTTGAAACGTCTTTATCCCGGTACGCCGGAATATCAGCAATATCTGTCGGAGCAAAGATGAAAGCGGCCCAACCTGAAGTTGCAGCAGCTCATCGCGTCAATCCTGGTGAAGCCCTGCGTGCGGAACGCGAGAAAAGAGGCTGGTCGGTCGCCGAAGTAGCGACCCAGCTCAACCTCACGCCAATGCGCCTGACCCAGCTGGAGGCCGGCGAGTTCGACAAGTTGCCGGGCAACACCTTCGCCCGTGGCTACATCCGCGCCTACGCGAAACTGCTGGGCATGGAGCAAGCCCCTCTGGTCGCCGATTTCGACCAATACACGGGCAGTAACGCCACGGGCAGCAGTGTGCATGCCCTGGGGCGTATCGAAGAGCCGACGCGCTACTCGCAGAGCATCCTGCGCCTGGTCAGCTTCCTGCTGCTGCTCGGTGTGGGCGGTGCCTGCTTCTACTGGTGGCAGGATCAGGGCTGGCAGCTCGATGACCTGAAGAACGTTGGCCTGGGCCATGTCGAAGTCGACGGTGCCGATGGCAATACGCAGATCCACCCGCTCGACGAGCCGGAAGATCAAGCCGTTGCCGAAGCGCAGAATCAAGGTGCCACCGAGCTGCCGCTGCCGAGCGTTCCTGCCGAGCAGCCAGGCGATACCGCCGACTCCACGCCGGAAGCCACTGCCAGCGAGTTGCTGGAACAGAATCCTCCGGCCGGCCAGAGCGCCCCAGCCGATGCCGCGCAGGCACCTGCCCAGGCCGGTACGCCTGCTGCCCCGGCCGCGCCAGCGGCACCGACAGCCCCCGCTGCCAGCGCACCTGCGCCGGCCGCCGCACAGCCCCAGGCGCCAGTCGCCGCGGGTGAAGGCCTGGTGAGTCTGAAGTTCACCGCCGACTGCTGGATTCAGGTGACCGACGCCAACGGCAAGGTCGTCGCCAGCGGCCTGAAGCGTGCCGGCGACAGCCTCGATGCCCGTGGCCAGGCGCCGCTCGAACTGCGTCTGGGCTTCGCTCGTGGTGCCCAGGTGACCTACAACGGCGCTGCCGTCGACGTAACGCCGCACATCTCCGGTGAAACCGCACGCTTGAAGTTGGGTGGACAGTAATATGCACGGTGAATCGCCGATCAAACGCCGGTTGTCCCGCAAGATCTGGGTCGGTTCGGTACCGGTAGGGGGCGACGCGCCCATCGCCGTACAGAGCATGACCAACACCGACACCAACGATGTCGCCGCGACCGTCGAGCAGATCCGTCGCCTCGAAGCGGCCGGTGCCGACATCGTGCGCGTATCGGTGCCGGACATGGACGCTGCCGAAGCCTTTGGCCGCATCAAGCAGCAGGTCAACCTGCCGCTGGTGGCGGACATTCACTTCGATTACCTGATCGCCCTGCGTGTGGCCGAGCTGGGCGTCGACTGTCTGCGCATCAACCCCGGCAACATCGGTCGTGAAGACCGGGTCAAGGCGGTGGTCGAGGCAGCCCGCGACAAGGGCATCCCGATCCGCATCGGCGTGAACGCCGGTTCGCTGGAAAAGGACCTGCAGAAGAAATACGGCGAGCCGACCCCTGAAGCACTGGTCGAATCCGCACTGCGTCACGTGGAGCACCTCGACCGCCTGAACTTCCCTGACTTCAAGGTCAGCGTGAAGGCCTCCGACGTGTTCATGGCCGTCGAAGCCTATCGTCTGCTCGCCAAGCAGATCGAACAGCCGCTGCACCTGGGCATCACCGAAGCCGGTGGCCTGCGCTCCGGTACCGTGAAGTCCTCCGTTGGCCTGGGCATGCTGCTGGCCGATGGCATCGGCGACACCATCCGCATTTCCCTGGCCGCCGACCCGGTGGAAGAGATCAAGGTCGGCTTCGATATTCTCAAGTCGTTGCGCCTGCGCTCGCGGGGCATCAACTTCATCGCCTGCCCAAGCTGCTCGCGCCAGAACTTCGATGTGGTCAAGACCATGAACGAGCTGGAAACCCGCGTCGAGGACCTGCTGGTGCCTCTGGACGTCGCGGTGATCGGCTGCGTGGTCAACGGCCCGGGCGAAGCCAAGGAGGCCCACATCGGCCTTACCGGCGGCAGCCCGAACAACCTGGTCTACATCGACGGCAAGCCCGTCTCGAAACTGACCAACACCAACCTGGTGGATGAGCTGGAACGGCTGATCCGCACAAAGGCGGCCGAGAAGGTCGCAGCCGACGCGGCCGTGATCGTGCGCGGCTGACCCGTGCCTAAGGAAAACAATTGAGCAAGTCCCTGCAAGCCATCCGTGGCATGAACGATATCCTGCCGCAGCAGACCCCAGCCTGGCGTTACCTGGAAACCACCCTGGCAGAGCTGCTGGACAGCTACGGCTATCAGGAAATGCGTCTGCCGATCCTCGAGTTCACCGAACTGTTCGCCCGCGGCATCGGCGAGGGCACCGACGTGGTCGACAAGGAGATGTACACCTTTCTCGACCGCAACAACGAATCCCTGACCCTGCGCCCCGAAGGCACCGCTGGTTGCGTGCGCGCCGTGCTCGAGCATGGCATGACCGGTGGCGGCCAGGTGCAGAAGCTCTGGTACGCGGGCCCCATGTTCCGCTACGAGAAGCCGCAGAAGGGCCGTTATCGCCAGTTCCACCAGATCGGCGTTGAAGTCTTCAACCTGCCTGGGCCGGACATCGATGCCGAGTTGATCACCCTGACTTGGCGCCTGTGGAAACAACTGGGCCTCGGCGATGCAGTGACCCTGCAGCTCAACAGCCTGGGTTCCAGCGAAGCCCGCGCGGTGTATCGCGATGCGCTGGTGGCCTATCTGCAGGAGCGTTTCGACCAGCTCGACGAAGACAGCCAGCGCCGTCTGACCACCAACCCGCTGCGGATTCTCGACAGCAAGGTGGCCACTACCCAGGCGCTGCTTGCCGACGCGCCGACCCTGCACGACTACCTGGACGAAGAGTCCCGTCTGCACTTCGCCGGCCTCAAGGCCCGTCTCGATGCCGTCGGCATCGCCTACGAGATCAACCCCAAGCTGGTGCGTGGTCTGGACTACTACGGCCGTACCGTGTTCGAGTGGGTCACCGACAAGCTCGGCTCCCAGGGCACCGTGTGCGCCGGTGGCCGTTACGATGGCCTGATCACCCAGTTCGGCGGCAAGCCGACCCCTGGTGTCGGCTTCGCCATGGGCGTCGAGCGTCTGGTGCTGCTGCTCGAGACCCTGCAGCGTGTGCCCGCCGAGCTGAGCCGTCCGGCAGACGCCTTCATCTGCGCCTTTGGCGAGCCTGCCGAGCTGGCAGCCCTGGCCCTGGCGGAGAATCTGCGCAACGAAGTTCCGGGGCTGCGTCTGCTGGTGAATGCCGGCGGTGGCAGCTTCAAGAGCCAGTTCAAGAAAGCCGACAAGAGCGGAGCCCTGTATGCTCTGATTCTGGGTGAGGACGAACTGGCCAAGCGCGTGGTAGGTTGCAAACCTTTGCGCGATGACAGCGAACAACAAAGCATTGCCTGGTCGGATCTTGCCGGCCATCTGGCGTCCTGCACCAAGCAGGTTTGAGCGATTTAGCGATTAAGGAGTATCTGGGGTGGCGTTGAATAGCGATGATGATGAACTGGCCGGCCTGAAGGACTGGTGGCAGCGTAACGGCAAGCCTCTGCTGGCTGGCGGCGCTCTGGCGCTGATCGCGGTATTCGGCTGGCAGGGCTGGCAGAAGTACCAGAGCAATCAGGCTCAGGGCGCTTCGGTGATCTACCAGCAACTGCTCGAGTCGGCCATGACCCCGAGCGGTCAGCCCGATGCAGCCAAAGTGGCAGCGCTGTCAGGCCAGCTCAAGAGCGATTTCGGCGGCACCCAGTACGCCCAGTACGGCAGCCTGTTCGTGGCCAAGGTCGCGGTCGAGTCCGGCAAGCTGGACGACGCTGCAGCCGAGCTGCGCAGCGTGGTCGACAAGCCGGCCAATGAGACCCTCGGTGAGCTCGCTCGCCAGCGTCTGGCCCGTGTACTGGCGGCCCAGGACAAGGCCGAAGAAGGCCTGAAACTGCTCGAAGGCGACGCCGACAAGGCTTACCTGGCCAGCCGCGAAGAGCTCAAGGGCGACCTGCTGGTGAAGCTGGGCCGTACCGACGATGCCCACGCCGCCTATGTGAAAGCCAAGGGCGCGCTGTCTGAAGAAGCGGCCGTTGGTGGTCTGCAGATGAAGATCGACGACCTGGCCAAAGGGGATGCATGACGTGATGCGTTGGAAGAATGCCGCACTGCTGGCCCTGGCCGTTCTGGTCGTCGGTTGCAGCAGCAACAGCAAGAAAGAACTGCCACCTGCCGAACTGCCTGACTTCAAGGAAGAAGTGACGCTGCAGAAAGAGTGGAGCCGTTCGATCGGTAACGGTCAGGGCGACATCTACAACATGCTCGAGCCCGTGGTCGACGGTGAGCAGATCTTCGCCGCTGACGTCGAAGGCCTGATCGTGTCCATGGAGCGCACCACCGGCAAGGTGTCCTGGAAGAAGGAGCTGGAAGTACCGGTCTCCGGCGCCGTGGCGGCTGGCTACGGCATGGTCGTGGTCGGCACCCTCAAGGGTGAAGTGATCGCTCTGGACTCGTCCACCGGCGAAGAGAAGTGGCGCGCCAAGGTGCCGAGCGAAGTGCTCTCCGCTCCGGCCATCAGCAGCGACACCGTGCTGGTGCAGACCCAGGACGACACGCTGGTAGCTCTGGACGCCTACAGCGGCCAGCAGCGCTGGATCTTCGAAAACACCCCGGCGGTACTGACCCTGCGCGGCACCGGCAGCCCGGTACTGACCAACCAGTTGGCCATCGCCGGTCTGTCCAGCGGCAAGGTCATCGCCCTGGACGCCCAGCGTGGCATCCCGGTGTGGGAACAGCGCGTCGCCATCCCGCAGGGCCGCTCCGAGCTGGACCGCATCGTCGACATCGACGGTGGTCTGCTGCTCTCCGGTGGCCAGTTGTACGTGGTGACCTACCAGGGCCGCGTCGCTTCCCTCGATCTGGAAAGCGGCCGTGTGCTGTGGCAGCGCGAAGCCTCCAGCTCCATGGGCGTGGCGCAAGGTTTCGGTAACGTTTACGTGACCCTGGCCAGCGGCACCGTGGAAAGCATCGACGAGCGCTCGGCTTCGGCCCTGTGGAGCAACGATGCCCTGGCTCGTCGCCAGCTGTCGGCGCCGCAGGTGTTCTCCAGCTACGTCGCATTCGGCGATCTGGAAGGCTACCTGCACCTGATCAGCCAGGTCGACGGCCGTTTCGTCGGTCGTATCCGCATCGACAGTGATGGCCTGCGTGCCCGTCCGCTGGTCGTCGGTGACTGGCTGTACGCCTTCGGCAACGGCGGCAAACTGGTGGCCTTGACCATCAAGTGAGCCCCTGTTCCGCTCGCCCGGCCACGGCCGGGCGAGCGGGGCGGATAGTGCGAGATTTGTGGCCGCTGCCTGTGCAGCGGCTTTTGTATTTTCTGAAATAACGAAGTGGAGAGCCGAATGGTTCCCGTAATTGCCCTGGTGGGTCGGCCGAACGTCGGCAAATCCACCTTGTTCAACCGCCTGACCCGCACCCGCGACGCGATCGTCGGTGACCTTTCGGGTCTGACCCGCGACCGCCAGTACGGCGAGGCCAAATGGCAGGGGCGTACCTATATCGTGATCGACACCGGTGGTATCTCCGGTGACGAAGAAGGCATCGATGCGAAGATGGCCGAGCAGTCCCTGCAGGCCATCGAAGAAGCCGACGCCGTGCTGTTCCTGGTCGACGCCCGTGCCGGGCTGTCCGCCTCCGACCAGATGATTGGCGAGCACCTGCGCAAGCGCAACAAGCGCAGCTTCCTGGTGGTCAACAAGGTCGACAACCTCGACCCGGATCTGGCCCGCGCCGAATTCGCCCCGCTGGGCATGGGCGAGGCTCTGGCCATCGCCGGTGCCCATGGCCGTGGCATCACCCAGATGCTCGAAGCGGCACTGGGCAGCTTTCCCAAGGATGCTGGCGAGCCTGAAGAAGGCGAAGAAGAGGAAGTGGTTGCCGAAGGCGAGGAAGCCAAGCGCATTCCCGGGCCGAGCGAGAAGGACGGCATCAAGCTGGCCATCATCGGTCGCCCCAACGTCGGCAAGTCGACCCTGGTCAACCGCATGCTCGGTGAAGACCGGGTCATCGTCTACGATCAGGCCGGCACCACCCGTGACAGCATCTACATCCCCTTCGAGCGGGACGACGAGAAGTACACCCTGATCGACACCGCCGGCGTGCGCCGCCGCGGCAAGATCTTCGAGGCGGTGGAAAAGTTCTCGGTGGTCAAGACGCTGCAGGCGATCCAGGATTCCAACGTCGTGGTGTTCGTCATGGATGCCCGCGAAGGCGTGGTCGATCACGACCTCAACCTGCTCGGTTTCGTGCTCGAGAGTGGTCGTGCCCTGGTCATCGCCCTCAACAAGTGGGACGGCATGGAGCCCAGCGAACGCGACTACGTGAAAACCGAGCTGCAACGCCGGTTGTTCTTCGTCGACTTCGCCGATATCCACTTCATCTCGGCGCTGCATGGCACCGGTGTTGGCCATCTGTACAAGTCGGTACAGGCCTCGTTCCAGTCGGCGATCACCCGCTGGCCGACCAACCGCCTGACGCAGATCCTCGAAGACGCCGTGCGTGAGCATGCGCCGCCCATGGTCAACAACCGTCGCATCAAGCTGCGCTACGCCCACCTGGGTGGTGCCAACCCGCCGCTGATCGTGATTCACGGCAACCAGGTCGATGCGGTACCCAAGTCCTATATCCGCTATCTGGAAAATACCTATCGGCGGGTGCTCAAGCTGGTCGGCACGCCGATCCGCATCGAGTTCAAGGGCGGCGAGAACCCGTACGAGGGCAACAAGAACACCCTCACCGATCGCCAGGTGAACAAGAAGCGTCGTTTGATGAGCCACCACAAGAAGGCCGACAAGAAGCGCAAGGACAAGCGCTGATCGGTGTTCTGGCTGAAAGCGGGTAGCGACCCGCAGTAACTCAGCCGGTCGCTCCACAGGAAAAGGGATAGCTACAAGCGTAGCTATCCCTTTTTCGTTTCAGGCGCAGGCGATCAGGTTGGCCTGTGAAGTCACTCGACACGCCGACTGCCACGCAGGCGCCACAGCAGCGCCTGGCGGGCATGCGCGACGCGTGGCTGACGCAGCGCGCTGGGCGTCCACAACAGGTGGTATTCGCGGCTCGCATGGCCGACCGGCGCAGGTATCTCCCGCAGCTCTCCGCGCTCGATAGCGGCCTTGCACAGGTAAGCCGGCAATGTGCTCCAGCCAAACCCGTCGATCAACAGCGTGCGTAGAGTGCGCAGATCCTGGCCGACCATTGCCGGGATGGCCGACTCCATTTCTATCTTGTTGATGGCCAGCCACGAATCGATCAGGGGTAATTCCAGGCTGTAGGCCAGCACAGGCTCGGCTTGCAGCGCACGGTGAAAATCCTTCGCTGTCGTCAAACGCTGCACCACGGCGGGGGCTGCCACGGCGATAACGTCATCGTTGTACAGCAATTCATTGCGCAGGCGGCTGTCGTTCGGCGCCGACGCCGCCACGCCCAGGTCGCAGTTGCCCTCCAGCAGCATGCGGCAGATCAGCTCGTGATCGCCGTGCTGCATGCGGATACGGATGCCTTCTTCCAGCAGCGGTTTGAGCTGTCGGGAAACCACCTCGGCGAGGAAGTCGGCATGGCCAATGATCTGCAGCGCGCCGGCCAGTTCTATCGAGCGGGCGCGTGCCGAGGCCAGTGCGGCCTCCGCGGAATCCAGCTTGTCACCGATGTCGGCCGCCAGTTCCCGTGCTGCAGACGTCGGCTCCACGCCGCGCGCCTGGCGCTCGAACAGGCTCCTGCCAATGGCCGTTTCGAGGCCCGAGATATGCTGTGAAACCGCTGGCTGGGTGAGGTTCAGCGTGCGCGCCGCGCCACTGATCGAGCGCTGGCGGTAAACCTCGATGAAGGTCCTCAGGCGAAGCAGAGACATGGCTCATCCATAAAAATATTTATGTGTCGGGTAAAATACCCTGTCTACTCCTGCCTGGGCCAGCTCCCTAACATGGCGTCATTGTTTACCGAGGACATCGAGGAGAAGGGCGATGAACGACCAGCTCAATACACAAGACCTGCAGGCCATTCTGCGCAGCATGAAGCGCGCGCACCTGAACGCAGGGCCTGCCGATGCGCAGCTCCGTCAGGATCGACTGCAACGCAGCGCCAAGCTGATTCGCGACAACCATCAGGCGATCAGCGATGCGATGAGTGCGGATTTCGGCAACCGCAGCATCTACCAGTCGATGGTTGCCGATCTGGTCACCACCATCAAAATGCTCGAGCATTCGGCCGTACACGTAGAGCAGTGGATGCAGCCCGAACAGGTAGAGAGCCCCGGCCCCGGCATGCAGGCCTGGATCGAGCAGCAGCCGCTGGGCGTGGTGGGCATCATCAGCCCCTGGAATTTCCCGATCAACCTGGCCTTCGGCCCGCTGGCCGGTGTGTTCGCGGCGGGTAATACCGCGATGCTCAAGCCGTCCGAGTTGACCCCCCGCACCTCCGAACTGCTCGCCGAACTGGTGGCCCGTTATTTCGACCCGAACGAACTGACCGTGGTGTTGGGCGATGCTGGCGTCGGCCAGGCATTCAGCGCGCTGCCCTTCGATCACCTGATCTTTACCGGCAGCACTGCGGTGGGCAAACACGTGATGCGTGCGGCGGCGGAAAACCTCGTGCCGGTCACGCTGGAGCTGGGTGGCAAGTCACCCGTGGTGGTCGCCGAGGATTTCGACATTCGCACTGCCGTGCAGCGCACGCTGACCATCAAGTCGTTCAATGCGGGGCAAATCTGCCTGTCGCCCGACTACATGATGATCGCGCAGAGCGCACTGGAGCCCCTGGTGCAGGCCAGCAAGGCCTTCGTGGCCGAGAGCTTCCCCAGCCTGATCGGCAACCCCGAATACACCTCGATCATCAACCCGCGTCATTTCGAACGCCTGGCTGGCCTGCTCGAAGATGCCGAGCGCAAGGGCGCCAGGGTGATCAGCCTGGCTCCAGAGGGTGAGCCTTCGCTGGATGTCAGGTCGCGCAAGATCGCGCCGCACCTGGTCCTCGATGTCACCGATGAAATGGCCATCATGCAGGAAGAAATTTTCGGCCCGCTGCTGCCCGTCAAAACTTATGCGCATGTCGATGAGTCCATTGCCTACATCAACGCCAATCCGCGTCCGCTGGCGGCTTACTATTTTGGCGATGATCCGTTGCAGCAGCAGCGCTTCAGCGCGCAAACCACATCGGGAGGCCTGGTGATCAACGATGTCATGACCCACGTCTCGGTGGACAGCTTACCATTCGGTGGCGTAGGCGCCTCGGGCATGGGCGCTTACCACGGTGTACACGGCTTCCGCCGCTTCACCCACGCCAAGCCCGTGGTGGTGCAAAGCCAGGACGGCGCCTCCAGCCTGCGACTGCGTGCGCCGTATGCGGCCAAGGCCCAGGCACTCGACGCTTTTTTGAACGACTAACTCAACCTCCCACCGCTATCAGAAGGTATTCGAAATGAAAGTATTGATGGTGCTGACTTCCCACGATCAGCTCGGCAACACCGGCGAGAAAACCGGCTTCTGGCTCGAAGAGTTCGCGGCCCCGTACTACGTGTTCAAGGACGCCGGCGCCGAGGTGGTGCTCGCTTCACCAGCCGGCGGCCAGCCACCGCTGGACCCGAAAAGCGACCTGCCGGATTTCCAGACCGAGCACACTCACCGCTTCAAGGCCGACCCGGCCGCACAGAAAGCCCTGGCCAATACCGTCAAGCTGGACACCATCCGGGATGCCGACTTCGACACCGTGTTCTACCCAGGCGGCCACGGCCCGCTGTGGGACCTGGCCGAGTCGAAGCTGTCCATCAGCCTGATCGAGGCCTTCGAGCGCGCTGGCAAGCCCATCGGTTTCGTCTGCCACGCCCCAGGTGTGCTGCGTCACGTCAAAGCCGCCGATGGCTCGCCGCTGATCAAGGGCCGCCGCGTCACCGGCTTCACCAACGGTGAAGAGGCTGCAGTGGAGCTGACCGACGTGGTGCCGTTCCTGATCGAAGACGAATTCCAGAAGCTCGGCGGCCTCTACGAAAAAGGCCCGGACTGGGCGCCCTTCGTGATCGAAGACGGCAAGCTGATCACTGGCCAGAACCCTGCCAGTTCGGAAGACGTCGCCAAGGCGCTGCTCGCGCAACTCAAGTAACCGCTGAACGAGGCTGAATCGCCCGTGCAGATGCTGCGCGGGCGATTCAGCCTTTTCCTGTCAGCTCGACGATCGACAAGGACATCCAATGATCACGCTTCACCACCTCAACGCCTCTCGCTCGCTGCGTATCCTCTGGCTACTGGAAGAAATAGGTGAGCCTTACAAGCTGGTTCGCTATCAGCGAAACCCCACCACCCATCTCGCCCCGGACGCGCTCAAGCAGATCCACCCGCTGGGCAAATCCCCGGTCATCGAACTCGATGGGCAACTGCTGAGCGAATCAGGCGCGATCGTCGAATACCTGATCCGCCGCTTCGCGCCCCGCCTGGAGCCGGATTTCAGCTCCCCGGCTTATCTGCACTACCTGCAGTGGCTGCACTTCTCCGAAAGCTCGGCGATGGTGCCGTTACTGCTGAAGATCTTCACCCGCTTCGAGCAGGACGCCGGCACCACCTTGGCGTTCCTCGGCGGCTACACCCAGACCGAGTTCGACAAGGTGCTGGGCTACCTGGATGAGTTTCTCGCCGACAGGCATTTCGTGCTCGGCGAGACGCTGTCCGGTGCCGACTTCATGCTGGCCTTCGTGGCGATCACCGTGGTCGAACAGCTGGCCCTGGGCGAGCGATATCCCCACCTTGCCGCCTACCTGCAGCGCCTGACCGCACTGCCAAGCTGGCAGCGAGCAGTTGCACTGGAAAGCCAGCAGGGCTGAAGCGTCATTCGCCAACGCCGCTGGCGGCTACTTCCGGGTGAGCATGTGGCTGCCAGCCGCCGCCCAGCGCACGGAATGCCGCTATCGCGGCGCGGGCCGACTCCGTCTGCGCCTGCGCCCTCGCGTCGGAAGCCTGAAGCAGCGTCTCGTCGGCATTGAGCACATCGATCAAGCTGGCCGTGCCGTTCTGATAAGCGATGAACGAAGATTGCCGGGCCCGCGTCAGCGATGTCTCTCCTGCCACGAGGGTCGATGCCTGGCTCTCGCGGTTGATCAGGGCGGAGAATGCGTTCTCGACGTCCTCTGTCGCGCGCAGCACGGAGAGGCGATAGCTGGCGAGTGCCTCGGCCTCCTGGCCCTTGGCCTGATCGATCTGGGCATTGATGCGGCCGAAGTCGAAAAGCCTCCAGCGCAACCCCAGCACGCCCGCCGACTGGCTGGCTCCGCTGCTGAACAGGTTGCCGCCCGAGGTGGTAGCGCTGCCGATCAGCGCACCGAGTGAAAACTTGGGGTAGTACTCGCTGATCGCCACGCCGATGCGCGCATTGGCCGCCTCGAGGCGACGCTCGGCGGCGATGAGGTCCGGGCGGCGGCGCAGCAGATCGGCCGGCGAGCCGGTTTCCGAAATCTGCGGTGCCCGAGGAATTGCGCGGGCTGCAGAGAGCTCGTCGCGGTGCGTGCCCGGCGGTGCGCCGAGCACCACATCCAGCGCGTTCATGGCTGCATCCAGCCCGGCACGGAGCACCGGTACGCTGGCCCGAACCTGCGACAGCTCCCCCTCGGTCTGATCGACCTGATACTCGGCGGCCAGGCCTCTGCTGTGCAGCAGGCGAACTTTGTCCAGCAAGTCCTCCTGGGTTTTGACCTGCCGCTCGGCAATCTCCAGGCGGACCTGTAACCCGCGAATGACGGTATAGACATCCGCAGTCTGTGCGGCGATGGCCAATCGGGTGGCGACCACGCCAGCCTCGGATGCCTGGTACTCGGCGACTGCGGCCTCGCGACCACGGCGCAAGCCTCCGAACACATCCAACTCCCAGCTCGCTTCGAGGTTGGCCTCATAGCTATTACCATAGCGGTCATAGCCAGGCGTGGAGTCGAGCACCTGGCCCAGTGGCGTTTCCACCGACTGGTAGGCGCGCGCGGCTTGTCCGTTGACGCTACCGGAGGGCAGCAGCGCCGCATTCGCTGCGCCGAGGCCGGCACGTGCCTGGGAAACACGAGCCTGTGCCTGTGCCATATCCAGGTTCTGCTCCAGTGCCTTGGCGACCAGACTGCTCAGCAGCGGGTCACCGAAGCCTTCCCACCACTGTGCAAAGCTGGCGGGCGTGGCTGCCGGCCGTTGCTCGATGGCGGCCTGGCCGAGATAACGGTCGGCCAGCGGAGCATCCGCTCGTTGGTAGTCCGGACCGACCGCGCAACCTGCGACCAGGCTGGTGCTCACCACGAGCGCAAGAATACGGAAGGGAGGCATGGCGTTTCTCTCAAGCGAGATATAGGGTGTGACCATATTATAGATTGGTCACTTGCTGTCAATCAGCTCACCATGGAGTTAAGCTGCAGGCATGAACGAAAATATGAATACGCCATCCACCCGTGGGCCTTTGGATCACGACGTCCGCGATCAGGTCATCAGTGCGGCGACCAAGCATTTCGGCCACTACGGTTACGAGAAGACCACCGTGTCCGACCTGGCCAAGGCCATTGGTTTTTCCAAGGCCTACATCTACAAATTCTTCGATTCCAAGCAGGCCATCGGCGAGGTGATCTGCTCGAATCGACTGGCCATGATCATGGAGGTCGTCGATGCCGCGATTGCCGATGCGCCGACGGCATCCGAGCGATTCAGGCGTCTGTTCCGCTCCATTTCAGAGGCGGGCAGCGATCTGTTCTTCCATGATCGCAAGCTTTACGACATCGCCGCCGTGGCCTCGCGTGACCAATGGCCCTCGGTCAAAGGCCATGAAGCGCGCATTCGCGGGATCATTCAGCAGATCCTTCTCGACGGTCGCGAGGCCGGCGAATTCGAGCGCAAGACGCCGCTCGACGAGGCCGTCAACGCGATCTATCTGATCATGCGGCCCTACATCAATCCGGCACAGTTGCAGTACAACCTCGACGGGACTCCCGAGGCTGTCGTGCATCTGCCTGCTTTGATATTGCGTAGCCTGGCGCCGTAGATAATTGTTGTGACCATTGACAATATTGGTCACAGGTCAAAGAATGTGGTTCCCGTATTGCTCTTGAGTAATGGAACCCATGCGCCTCAAGCCCGCCACTTTCGTCGTTTGCTTATTGCCTGTCGTCCTGGTGGCGTGCGGCGATTCTTCCGTCAGCAAAGATCCACGCAACAAGCCGCCGCTGATCAGGGCGGCAGCGGTCGAGAACGCGGTCGACGTTTCTCGTTCATTCACCGGTGTGGTGGTCGCTCGCACCCAGAGTGATCTGGGTTTCCGCGTGTCGGGCAAAGTACTCGAGCGCTTGGTCGACACCGGGCAGACGGTCAAACGCGGCCAGCCGTTGATGCGCCTCGACCCTGTCGACCTGCAATTGCAGGCGCGCGCCCAGCAGGAGGCGGTCGCATCCGCCAGTGCAAGAGCCAGGCAGACGGCTGATGACGAGGCCCGTTATCGCGGCCTGGTTGCAGCCGGTGCGGTGTCGGCATCGGCCTACGATCAGATCAAGGCCGCCGCCGATTCCGCGAAGGCGCAGCTCAGCGCGGCGCAAGCTCAGGCGGACGTGGCGCGTAACGCCACGGGCTACGCGGCGCTGCTAGCCGATGCCGATGGCGTGGTGATGGATACCCTGGCCGAGCCCGGCCAGGTGGTCAGTGCCGGGCAACCGGTGGTGCGCCTGGCACGCGCCGGCCAGCGCGAAGCCATCGTGCACCTCCCCGAAACCCTGCGCCCGGTGCCGGGTTCCACGGCCCAGGCCATCCTGTATGGCGACAGCGGCGCTGCCGTTACCGCCAAACTGCGTTTGCTCTCCGAGGCCGCTGATGCCACCACCCGCACCTTCGAAGCCAGGTACGTGCTCGACGGCGCGCTGGCGAACGCGCCGCTCGGTTCGACCATCACCCTGAACATCGCCAGGGAAAGAAACGCCGCTCACGTGCTGCAAGTGCCCATCGCCGCGCTCCATGACCCTGGCAATGGCACCGGCGTGTGGGTCATCGCTGGAGAGCCGGCGAAAGTCTCCTGGCGCCCCGTTGAGGTGCTGGGCATTGGTGATGACGCGGCGCGTATAGCCGGCAAGCTGGACGCGGGCGAGCAGGTCGTAGCGCTGGGCGCGCACCTGCTGCGTGATGGTGAAGAGGTGAGGGTGGCCCAGGCGGCTGGCGCGTCGGTCGCCGGGAGTCAGCCATGAGCGAGGGGCGTTTCAACCTGTCCGCCCTTGCCGTCCGCGAGCGCTCCATCACGCTGTTTCTCATCCTGCTGATCGCAGTGGCCGGCACGCTGGCGTTCTTCCAGCTGGGCAGGGCGGAAGACCCACCCTTTACCGTCAAGCAGATGACCATCATCACCGCCTGGCCGGGCGCCACCGCCCAGGAAATGCAGGATCAGGTCGCCGAGCCGCTGGAAAAGCGCATGCAGGAGCTGCGCTGGTACGACCGCAGTGAAACCTTCACCCGCGCGGGGCTGGTGATCACCATGGTGTCGTTGCTCGACAGCACGCCGCCCTCGGCGGTCCAGGAGGAGTTCTACCAGGCTCGCAAGAAGCTTGGCGATGAAGCCAAGACGCTACCGGCTGGCGTTGTCGGGCCGATGATCAACGATGAATTCTCGGATGTGACCTTCGCGGTGTATGCCCTGAAGGCCAAGGGCGAACCGCAGCGCCAACTGGTGCGTGACGCCGAGTCGCTGCGTCAGCGGCTGTTGCACGTGCCGGGGGTCAAGAAGGTCAACATCATCGGCGAGCAGGCCGAGCGGATTTTCGTCTCCTTCTCCCATGACCGGCTGGCCACCCTGGGCGTAACGCCGCAGGACATCTTTGCCGCCCTCAATACCCAGAACGTACTGACGCCCGCCGGTTCGGTCGAAACCAGCGGGCCGCAGGTGGTGGTGCGCCTGGATGGCGCCTTCGACAAACTGGCGAAGATCCGCGAAACCCCGATTGCCGTGCAGGGCCGTACGCTGAAGCTTTCCGATGTGGCGACGGTGGAGCGCGGCTATGAAGACCCAGCCACCTTTCTGGTTCGCCATGGTGGCGAGCCTGCATTGCTGCTCGGTGTGGTGATGCGCGAAGGCTGGAACGGTCTCGATCTCGGCACGGCGCTCGACGCCGAAACGGCGAGCATCAACGACGCCATGCCGTTGGGCATGACGCTCAGTAAAGTCACCGATCAGGCGGTCAACATCACTTCGTCCGTCGACGAGTTCATGGTCAAGTTCTTTGTCGCGCTGCTGGTGGTCATGCTGGTTTGTTTCATCAGCATGGGCTGGCGTGTGGGCGTCGTGGTCGCCGCTGCCGTGCCGCTGACGCTGGCCATCGTCTTCGTGGTGATGGCCGCCACGGGCAAGAACTTCGACCGCATCACCCTCGGCTCGCTGATTCTCGCCCTGGGTCTGCTGGTGGACGATGCCATCATCGCCATCGAAATGATGGTGGTGAAAATGGAGGAGGGCTACGACCGCTTCAAGGCGTCGGCCTATGCCTGGAGCCACACCGCC
Organism: Pseudomonas sp. MEJ086; assembly: GCF_030209025.1. Classification (NCBI taxonomy): domain Bacteria; kingdom Pseudomonadati; phylum Pseudomonadota; class Gammaproteobacteria; order Pseudomonadales; family Pseudomonadaceae; genus Pseudomonas; species Pseudomonas sp. MEJ086. The sequence continues at coordinate 37,251 of NZ_JARVSV010000003.1, read as the reverse complement.
GCGCCGATGCTTTCCGGCACCCTGGTAACCGCCATCGGCTTCATGCCCAACGGTTTCGCGCAGTCCACGGCGGGTGAATACACCAGCAACATGTTCTGGATCGTCGGCATCGCGCTGATCGCCTCCTGGGTGGTGGCCGTGGCGTTCACGCCTTATCTGGGCGTGAAGCTGTTGCCGAATATCAAACAGGTCGAAGGCGGCCATGCGGCCATCTACAACACCCGCCACTACAACCGTTTCCGCACGCTGCTGGCGCGCGTCATCGCCCATAAATGGCTGGTGGCAGGTGCGGTCATCGCCCTGTTCGTGGTGGCCGTGCTCGGTATGGGGCTGGTGAAGAAGCAGTTCTTTCCAACCTCCGACCGCCCCGAAGTGCTGGTCGAACTGCAGATGCCATACGGCACCTCCATCGAGCAGACCAACGCCACCGCCATCAAGGTCGAGTCGTGGCTGCGCGAGCAGGAAGAAGCCAAGATCGTCACTTCCTACATCGGCCAGGGCCCGCCGCGATTCTTCCTGGCCATGGCCCCTGAACTGCCCGATCCGTCGTTCGCCAAGATCGTGGTGCTGACGGACAGCCAGGAGGCCCGCGAAGCCCTCAAGCTGCGCATCCGGGAAGCGGCCTCCGAAGGGCTGGCGCCCGAAGCCAAGGTGCGCGTCACGCAACTGGTATTCGGCCCTTACTCACCATACCCGGTGGCATATCGGGTGATGGGCCCCGACCCCATGCAGTTGCGGGAGATCGCTGCTCGCGTGCAGGACGTGTTGCAGGCCAGCCCGATGATGCGCACGGTGAACGCCGATTGGGGCCCACTGGTACCGACCCTGCATTTTTCGCTGGACCAGGATCGCCTGCAGGCCGTGGGCCTGACCTCCAGCGCAGTCGCGCAACAGCTGCAGTTCTTGCTCACCGGCGTACCGATCACCTCGGTGCGCGAAGACATCCGCTCGGTGCAGGTGGTCGGTCGCGCAGCCGGGGCTATTCGCCTCGATCCCGCGAAGATCGAGGGTTTCACCTTGGTCGGTGCGGCGGGCCAGCGCATTCCGCTCTCGCAGATCGGCGAAGTCGATGTACGCATGGAAGACCCCATCCTGCGCCGTCGTGACCGCACGCCGACCATCACCGTGCGCGGTGACATTGCCGAAGAGCTGCAACCGCCCGACGTCTCCGCGGCGGTCTGGAAAGACCTGCAGCCGATCATCGAGACGTTGCCCGCCGGCTACCGTATCGAAATGGCTGGCTCCATCGAGGAATCGGGCAAGGCCAGCCAGGCGATTCTGCCGCTGCTGCCGATCATGATCGCCCTGACGCTGTTGATCATCATCCTGCAAGTGCGCTCGATCTCGGCCATGGTCATGGTGTTCCTCACCTCGCCGCTGGGGTTGATCGGCGTGGTGCCGGTGCTGCTGCTGTTCCAGCAGCCGTTCGGCATCAATGCCCTGGTTGGCCTGATCGCCCTATCGGGCATCCTGATGCGCAACACGCTGATCCTTATCGGGCAGATCCATCACAACGAAAGCGAGGGGCTCGACCCGTTCAATGCGGTCGTCGAGGCCACGGTACAACGAGCCCGGCCGGTATTGCTGACCGCGCTGGCGGCCATCCTCGCCTTCATTCCGCTCACCCATTCGGTGTTCTGGGGCACGCTGGCGTACACGCTGATCGGCGGGACTTTCGTCGGCACCATCATGACCCTGGTGTTCCTGCCGGCGATGTATTCCATCTGGTTCAAGATTCGCCCCAGCACCGTCACCGCCGAGCGACCTGACGCCGAACGAGGCGGGCGCACAGCGAACACGAGGAGCCTGCAATGATCGATTCGCAAAGACATAAACGCATCGTGGTAACCGGCACCGGTATCGTCGGGCCGCTGGGTTGTGGCGTCGACGAGGTGTGGCGCCGGCTGCTGGCCGGGCGCTCGGGCATTGCCACGCTGCCGACAGCGATCACCGAAGGCACCGGTGTAACCGTGGGCGGGCAAGTGCCGACGCTGGAGGACGATGCCGTTGCCGGGTATCGACCCGAGCTGATCATCCCCGACAAAGAACGCAAGAAGATGGACCGCTTCATCGAGTTCGCCCTCGTTGCCGCGCAGGAAGCCTTGCAGCAGGCCGGCTGGCACCCGACTAGCGAAGCAGAGCAGCAGCGAACGGCGACGATCATCGCCTCGGGTGTGGGTGGCTTCGGTGCCATGGCCGAAGCCGTGCGGATTACCGATTCGCGTGGGCCACGCCGGCTCTCGCCGTTCACCGCACCGTCGTTTCTCGCCAACATGGCGGCGGGGCACGTCTCGATCCGTCACGGTTTCAAAGGCCCGCTCGGCGCGCCAGTGACCGCCTGCGCTGCTGGCGTGCAGGCGATTGGCGATGCGGCCCGGCTGATCAGAAGCGGCGAAGCGGACGTCGCCATTTGTGGCGGCACGGAAGCGGCCATCGACCGCGTGACCCTTGGCTGCTTCGCGGCGGCCCGTGCGCTCTCCACCGGCTTTGCCGAGCGGCCGCAAGAGGCGTCGCGGCCCTTCGACCAAAACCGCGACGGTTTCGTGATGGCCGAAGGCGCCGGGCTGTTGGTGATCGAGTCGCTGGAGCACGCCCTGGCACGCGGCGCCACGCCGCTGGCCGAACTGGTGGGCTACGGCACCAGCGCCGACGCCTACCACCTCACGGCCGGCCCGGAAGATGGCAGCGGCGCCCGCCGCGCCATGCAGCAAGCGCTCGCCCAGGCAGGCCTGAGCGCCGCCGATGTGCAGCACATCAATGCCCACGCCACCTCGACCCAGGTCGGCGACAAGGGCGAACTGGCGGCCATCCGCTCGCTGTTCGGCCATGACTCATCCGTAGCCATCAGCTCGACCAAGTCCGCCACCGGCCATCTGCTGGGCGCGGCAGGCGGTATCGAAGCGATCTTCACGGTGCTGGCGCTGCGTGATCAGGTCGCGCCGCCCACCTTGAACCTGCACGAGCCCGATGAGCGCGCCGCAGGGCTCGACCTGGTCGCGCTGACGGCCCGCAAGATGCCCATCACCCACGCGCTCTCGAATGGTTTCGGGTTCGGCGGCGTCAATGCCAGCGTGCTTTTCCGTCGCTGGGAGGCCACGCCATGAGCGCCGAAAGCCAGCCGGTAGCGCTCGATGCCGCAACGACCCGCGAAGGCAGCCCGGCATTGACGGGTAAAATCGTCGCCTTGCTGGCGAGCCTTTCTGCGATCAGCATCCTCTCCACCAACATCATCCTGCCCGCGTTCCCGGACATCGGCCAACAGCTTGGCGTTTCCTCCCGCGAACTAGGGCTGACCCTCTCCAGTTTCTTCATCACCTTCGCATTCGCGCAACTGGTGGTGGGGCCACTGGCTGATCGGTACGGGCGCAAGCGGCTCGTTCTGGGTGGGCTCGCGCTGTTCGTGATCGGCACACTGGTCGCAGGCTTTGCCACCAGCCTCGAGGTGCTGATTGCCGGGCGTGTCGTACAAGCGCTCGGGGTGTGCGCTGCCGCCGTGCTGGCGCGGGCCATTGCCCGTGACCTGTTCGAAGGCGAAACCTTGGGGCGCGCGTTGTCGCTGACGATGATCGCCACCGCGGCAGCACCCGGATTTTCACCATTGCTCGGCAGCGTTCTGACCACTGCGCTGGGGTGGCGGGCGATCTTCTTGATGGTCGGAGTCGCCGCCGTGGCCATCGCCTTCTTCTACGCCCGCGGTCTTGGCGAAACACTGCCCCGTGAACGCCGAGTCGCGCTCTCGGCACCACGCGTGGTGGCCGCTTACGGCAGATTGCTCCGCGACGGCAAATTCATCCTCCCGGCCGCCTCGGTGAGCCTGTTGATGAGCGGTTTGTTCGCCTCCTTCGCTGCCGCACCGGCGATCCTGATGAGCGGGATGGGCCTATCGTCGTTGCAGGCTGGTCTGTACTTCGCCGCCACCGTGTTCGTCGTGTTCGCTGCCGGCATGGCAGCCCCACGCCTGGCCCACCGCTTTGGTAGCCGCACGATCACCACCCTGGGCCTTGCCACCGCATTGGTGGCCGGCAGCTTGCTGCTAATCGGGCCAAACAACCCCGGTTTGGGCTGGTACTCGCTATCGATGGTCATATTTCTCTGGGGCATGGGCCTCGCCAACCCACTGGGCACCGCAATCACCATGGGCCCCTTCGGCAAGGAAGCGGGCCTGGCCTCTGCGCTGCTCGGCTTCCTGACCATGGGCGCCGCCGCAATCACCACTTGGCTGGTGTCGGTGCTGGAGTTCGCGCCGGTCACTACGCTGGGCGCTACCCAGGTTGCGGTTTGCCTGGTTGCGGTGGTGATGTTCGCGCTGAGTAGTCGAACGGTCAGAGCGTCGAGTTAGGAATTGCTGGACAGGGAACGGGATATGTTCTTTGTGAGTTCGTGAGACTTCGATGGGTTATCGCCACCTTTGAACATTGCCCACAAAAAGCCCTGTAAAAAACAGGGCTTTCATGTTTCTGGCCTGGAGCGGTATAGGGAATCGAACCCTTTCCGGCCTCTCGCTGTGATCCGCAATGCCCGGCTTAACTGGCCTTGCAGCCCAGCCGGTTCAGCATTTTTCCGCTATGCCTTGCAGTGATCTCGACACTTTTTCGACACGCCGTCTGGACAGTTTTCAAGCCTGCCAGTAGCGTCTGGCCATTACGTTGCCTTGGCTGATCGGCTGCGTTGTCGTTTTCCGCCAACCCGGAGTCGCGTTCCTCCGTCTTGTCTTCAAGCGAATCAAGGCTTTACTGCATGACAAGGAACGTTATCCGACATCGCCAAGGTGTGTTATGCGACAGCAATGTCGCCTAATTAATAGTTGGGCGTCTAACACATGAACTCCCGCATCTGGCAGTACGGAAGCCAAACCCAATCCGCTCCTCTTTTGTCGGCAGTGTTTGGGAACAGTGCCTGCCCATGCTGTAAAGACAGTCCGTCGCTCTCGGTCACTGATCGGAAGGATGAATCTGACGGCCGAAGGTATTCCCAGTACATCAAGGTAATGCGTTGCGAGTCTTGCGGCTGGTGGTTTGCGTCAAATGACACCTGGGACAGTTCATGCGGATCGTTACCTAACAGTGCAATTCGAGTTCTTACCGCAACGGGCGCCGCTCTACGCACGTTTTCTTCCGGGCCAGATGAGCAGCAGTTGGCCGCCCTCGAAAGTGAGATTGAAGCGCATCTACTTGGTCGCGGTTCTTCAACCGCATGGGCGGCTCTAGAAGACGTGACCAAGGGCGTGTTCCGCGAATTCGGTTACGATGCCCGAGTGACCGCAAGATCAAAGGATGGGGGCGTTGACGTCATCGTTGATCATAACGATCACGGTGATGTTTACGCCCAGGTCAAACACACCAAGAACAAGGTTGGCGTGCGTGTCCTTCGGGAACTCATTGGAACAATGGCAATCAATGGCGCCACCAATTCTCTGCTTGTGACTTCGTCCCATTTCACTCGCGGAGTGACCAAAGAACAAGCCCTCGCGGCGCAGAGAGGCTTTGTGGTTGAACTCGTTGATGGTGGCCGTTTGCTTGCATCGCTAAATCTGGCCTATCGACGTAGCCCGCCTACGATTACCGAAGTGATGGCTGTTGCTAAGCCAACCGTTGAGCTAATCCGTGGTGAGGTCGACATTTGACCGCCAGACGCCCAACCCATCATTCGAGCGGACCTGCGCGAAAAGCCGCGCAGGCCGCTCAATTCAAACGTTAGGAGAGCTCGCATACATGGATGATGATCAGATAAGAGACGCGCTCGGCCTTATTGGCGGAATCGTTGATGAATCAATTAAAGGCATGCCCGATCACATTGCCGCCCCAGTCAGAGCAGTAACAGACTTTAGAAAAACTCTGAATCAAGAGTCTGATCGCGGTTGCGCACTAATGGCTGCAGCCTATTTGGATGAAAGGCTTGGTGATCTATTAAAAAGCCATTTCGTCCGCAACGATAAAGTCATAAATAAGATGTTCGACTTTAACGGGCCATTTGGGACTTTTTCTTCAAGAATAGACTCTGCTTATGCACTCGGTCTTTTGCCGGAAAACGTGCGCAAAGACATTCATTTGGTAAGGAAAATTAGAAACGACTTCGCTCATGTTTCGAAACCAATCACATTTAATGACGAGCCAATTGCATCCCGTTGCAATGAGTTGTATCTCCACGGCAAGGATAATGACTCACGAGCACGCGGTAAATTCACACGATCAATGATGACTGCAGTGGGAATAATCGAAGTTTCAATCTTGCAGATTAAGAAATGCACACCAATGGAAGACCATGACATATCGTTAAATCAAAAAGGGATTGACTCTCTGAGGAATTTCTTAAAAGAAAATGGGCTTCAAGAGCTAGTCGAACTTGTGCGGTAGTCTCCTAACTACTGGTTCAAACCGTTCGCTTCGCTCACTGGGACGGGCTAAAGCCCGCCCCTTAACCAAACGTTAATATTCGAGCTGCTTCACTCGCACTTGGCTCCATGTGCTCGGGCATACCAGCGGAAAAGGGGACAGATTTATTTATGAGCCGCCAGCTGGCTCGGTGTTGGAACTAAAATAACTCTTTCACCTTTTCTATGGTCCTGGAGTTCGCGCCGGTGCGACGCTGTGCCGCTAGCCCCTCTAGATAGCGATGGGGGACTGTGCTAGCAGGGCTCAGTGGCTGGCACCGGCGGGGCGGGTCTGCTCGTGATCCTGGCGGCTGTGATCTTCAGCCTCTTTACCTTTGTGCTTTGCAGATCCGCTGTTTTGCATTTGATTCTCCAGTGCAATTGTTAGTCAATATCAACTGGATTAGAATCGCGGCCCCCCCATCAGGACCGCCTTTCCATGCGCTGGAATCACGCCTCAATCTGCCTGCTGTCCCTGTGTTCCGTTGGCGTTCATGCCGCAACGTTGGCTGTGTCGGAAGGCGCGGCAGTCGAGCTTCCGGATTCCTTCATCACTGGCACCAGCGAGAGTGCCACGGGCCCTGTGCTTGGTTATGGCGCCACGCGTTCGGCCAGCGCTACGCGCACCGATACTGCGTTGCACGAGACGCCGCAGTCGGTGAGCGTGGTGTCCCGCGATGTGATCGAAGACATCTCCGCGACTCGCTTGCAGCAGGCGCTGGATCAGGCGGGCGGCGTCGGCCGCGCCAACAACTTTGGCGGCCAGGGGCTGACCACCTTCACGGTGCGCGGCTTTACCACCGGTGAGTTCTACCGCAACGGCTTCCCGATCAATCGCGGCTATCCCAACTCGCCGGATGCCAACACCCTGGAGCGAGTCGAAGTGCTGCGTGGCCCAGCCGCGACGCTTTATGGTCGCGGTGATCCCGGTGGCACCTTCAACGTCATCACCAAGCAGCCATTGGCCGAGCAGCGTACGACGGTTGGCAGCCAGTTCACCGATCAGGGTTTGCGTCGTGGCACGCTGGACACGGGCGGCCCGCTCGACGAGGAGGGCCGCCTGGCCTATCGCCTGAATGTCATGGCCGAAGGGGGCGACAGCTTTCGTGATGATGTGGAAAGCGAGCGCTATGGCATCGCCCCGGTGTTGAGCTGGCAGGTGTCGGACGACACGCGCATCGTTCTGGAGGGTGATTTCATGCGCAACAATCACCCACTGGATCGCGGCCTGACCCATTACCCGACCCAGCGCGGGCAGCCCAGCCACTCGACCTATTACTGGGAGAAGGGCACCGACAACAAACTGCACAACGATAACGCCATGGTGCAACTGCGCTTCGAGCATCAGCTCAATGATGACTGGGCGTTGAGTGGCGGTTATCAGTACCTCGACGGCTCGCTCAAGGGCAATGCGGTCGAGGCAAATGGTGTTGCCGCTGATGGTGTGACGCTCAACCGTAACTTCAACTACCGCAAACTCGAATGGACCGACCATGACGTGCAACTGCACCTGACCGGTCACTTCGATACCTTCGGTTTCGGCCACACCCTGATCACTGGCGTGGAATACGAGAACTACGATTACCAGTCGATCATCAATCGCTCCACCGCTGCGTATCCGATCAATATCTTCAACCCGATTCTCGGCCAGCCACGCCCGGCGCTGGGCAATATCACCACTCATGATCGCGAAAAGCTGAAGACCTGGGCGGCTTTCGTGCAGGATCAGGTAGCCCTGACCGAGCGCCTGAAAGTGCTGGGCGGCGTGCGCATCGAGCGTTTCGAACATGATTATGATGATCTCAGGCCGGTGAACGCCGACTGGGACATGGCCGACAACGCCGTAACCCCGCGTGTCGGCGTTATCTACGACCTGACCGACAGCGTTGCCGTCTACGCCAACGCCTCCAAATCGTTCAAGCCCAACTCCGGCGCGGCGCGTCTGGGTGGCGGGTTTGATCCGGAGGAGGGCAAGGCCTACGAGCTGGGCATGAAGTGGGCAGCGCTGGGTGGCTTGCTGAGCATCGATACGGCGGTGTTCCACGTCACCAAGGAAAACGTCCAGACCGTCGACCCGGTCGACCCAGCCTTTCGGATTGCGGCAGGTGAAGTGCGCAGCCGTGGCTTCGAGGTGAACGTGGCGGGTGATCTGACGCCCGAATGGCGAGTCATCGGTGGTTATGCCTATACGGACTCCGAGGTGACGCGTGACAACTCGCTACCGCGTGGCACCCGCCAAGCCAACATCCCGCGCAACAGCTTCAACCTGCTGAGCGTGTATGAGTTCCGCGATGGCGCGCTGCGTGGCTTGGGCCTGGGCGCCAACTTCAAGTACGTGGATGATCGTGCCGGCCAGACGGCGGCGCAGACCTACACCATGGAGAGCTATGCAGTTACCGACCTGCTGAGCTTCTATCAGGTCAACGAGCACCTGCGGCTGAATCTGGATGTGCGTAACGTGTTCAACAAGGGCTACGAAGAAGGCGCCTTCAACGCCTATGCCTATCCGGGTGAGCCACGCACCGTTCAGACAGGGTTCGCTTACACCTTCTGATGGCTGTTCCGGTCAGGCATCTGCCCATGCCTGACCGGAGAGCGGCTGCACCACGGGGCGGTTCTGCCGATCCCGCAGGATGTCGACCGTGACGCCGTAGGTTGCCTTGATCAGCTCAGCGGTGATGATTTCGCCTGGATGGCCGCTGGCGGCCAGCTTGCCATCGACCAGCACCAGCAGATTGTCGGCGTACTGACAGGCCAGATTGAGGTCGTGAAGAACGACCACCGTTACCAGGTTCCTGGCGCGTGTTTCATGCTGCACGCGGTCGAGCAGGGCGACCTGATGGCGCAGATCCAGGGCGCTGACGGGTTCATCCAGCAGCATGACTTTCGGTTCGCGCATCAAGACCTGAGCGAAGAAAACCATCTGCCGCTGGCCGCCGCTGAGTGCCCCGATTGCTTGCCCGGCCAGGTGCGCGATACCTACCTGGCCGAGCTTCTCCATGGCGCGCTGCAACAGCGCGTCATCGAGGCGCAGGCCGATCTGACCCAGGTTGCCCAGCACCACGACCTCGAGCACCGACAGCGACACCTCGGTGCTGCAGTCCTGAGGCATATAGGCGAAGTCTTCGCGCCAGGCTTGCAGTACTCGTCGCGAATGCCGGCCGCCAGCTAGGCTCTGCTGCCTCTGGGTAATACGCCCGCCTGCCAGCGGCAGGTCGCCCATCAGCGCACGTAACAAGGTGGTCTTGCCGGTGCCGTTGGGGCCCAGCACGACATGAATGGCGCCCGCCTGAAGATTGGTGCTCAGCCCGTTGATGATGGTTCGCCCAGCGCGGGCGATGCTGAGTTCGTCGAGCTGGATCATGCTCTGCCTCGCTGTGGTGCGAATATCAACCAGAGCAGGAATGGCACGCCGACGATGGCCGTCACGATACCAATCGGGAACAGTGCGCCGGGCAGGATGGACTTGGACAGCACCGATGCCGCCGACAGCATGAAGGCGCCGCAGAGTGCGGAGAGCGGCAGCAGGAAGCGCTGATCTTCACCGACCAGCAGCCGCGCGATGTGTGGGGCTACCAGCCCGACGAAACCGATTACGCCAACGAAGCTGGTTGCCGTTGCGGTCATCACGGCGACGAGTATCAAAATCTTCAGGCGCAGCCAGCGAATGTTCACCCCCAGGCTTACCGCTCGCGCTTCACCCAGGCTCAGGGCGGCCAGTTTCCAGGCGTCACCCATAAGGATCAGGCAGCAGGCCAGGGTCACCACTGCGGTGATGGTCAGGGTCGTCCAGGTGGCTTTGCCGAGGTTGCCGAACAACCAGAAGAGGATCTGCTGGGAGAGCTCCGGCGAGGACAGGAACTGCACGAGCGAGAGCAGCGACTGGAAGAGGAACAGCATGGCGATTCCTCCCAGAATGATCGTATGGCTACCGGCCTGACGCAGCGTGGCCAGCGCGAACAGGAACAGAACCGCCAGCATGGAACAGGCGAAAGCGCCCAGTGGCACGCCGATCAAGGCGCCCAGCCCGAAGCTGCCGAAGGCCAGGCTAAGCGCTGCACCAAACCCCGCTGCAGCTGCCATGCCCAGGGTGTAGGGGCTGGCCATGGGGTTGTTCAGCAAGGTCTGCATCTGTGCGCCACCGGCGCCCAGAGCGGCGCCTACCGCCAGGGCCATAAGTGCCACGGGCAGGCGCAGATCACGGACGATGGTGTCGGTCATTGGCTGGCGATCGCCAATGTTCAGCAGCGATTGCAGTACTTCCCAGGGCGACAGCAGTGAAGGCCCCGTGGCGATATCCAGTACCAGGCAGCCGCCGCACAGAAGGACGAACAACAGGCAGTTGCGCCAACGCTTGCGCTCACGCAGACGGTGCTCGGCAATGGCGTCTTTTTCGAGTGTCGATGGGGTCATGGGAGGCTGGGCTTAATCATTGAGACCGATGGCGTACGTGCCTTCGGCGGCCACCGGCAAATACGTGCGGTGGTAGTTCAGGTAATTGGCCACGGGGTCGAGATCGGCGAACAGCTCCGGGTAGAGCTGCTTGGCGATGAATTGCAGCATGGCGAAATCGCCCAGGCTGCGAGACGCACCCTGGTAAACCCCGTACAGCCGCCCATCGTGGATGGCAGGCAATTGCGCCCAGCCTGGGCGAGAGGCAAACGCCTGCAATTGCTGGCGCGCCGTCTCGGCTTTTACACCGGGGCCCATGGACAGCGCGGTTGGGTTGCTGTTGTCCTCGCGCCCGGAGATGACAATGACCTCAGGGCGGGCAACCAGCACCTGCTCAGGATTGATCGGCCCCCACCACTCCACGAAGGGAGCCGCAATGTTGTCGCCACCCGCGGCTGTCGCCAGGGCGCCCCACATGTTCTTGCCGTAGGTGAATGAGTATTCGGCCGGCCCCTTGTTACCGAATTCGAGGTAGATGCGCGGCTTGGGTTTGTGCGCATCGGCAATACGTTTTTCCACGTCCTTGACGGCGGTTGTATAGAGGTCGGCCAGCTCCCGTGCCCTGGCTTCTTGCCCGGTCACGGCACCCAGCAGCAGGGTGGAGGCGACGTGCCGCTCCAGGGTCTGCGCGTTGTAGTCGATGACCAGCACCGGTACACCGGCCTTTTCCAGGCGTACCACTTCATCTGGCAAACCTTCGAATTGCCAGGCCGTCAGCACCACCAGATCCGGGTTGAGGCTCAACACTTTCTCGACCGAGAAACTCTGCGTTTCCACCTCGCCCACATCGGCAAGGCGATCGAGGGCCGGGCGATGAGCCACATGCAATTGCCAGTTCAAGGGCACCTTCTTTTCCCAGGCGCCCCGGGAAATGCCCACCACCGAGTCGAACGCCGAATCACCACCTACGGCTATGTAGTCTTCGAAGTTGAAACCCAGAATCACCCGCTTGGCCGGCAAGGGCGCCGTGACGCTGCGGCCCAGTACATCGACCACCTGTCGAGACTCCGCATGGGAAAAGCTAGAGAAAAGAAAAGCGAGAAGCATTACTGCTAATGGGTAAGCGCGTTGCCTGGTCATCTTTCTCATCATCCGGTTTATCTAGGTGGCGGATTCCAGCGGGCGGTGTGGTCTGGGTACAAGCGGTCATCCGGCTGCCTGAATGGCACGGGGTTGCAGGCAGTGGCAGCTACTCTTCGCGTCACGTGCCACAACGAGGAACGGCTCCCGCCCAGATACGAAAAAGCCCTGCGAGAGCAGGGCTATGGTGTTTCCGATCTGGAGCGGGATAAGGGAATCGAACCCTTTTCCAGCTCCCGCAATGCTCCGCAAAGCCCATGCATTGCTCGCTTGGGCGCGGATTTTACACGCTTTACTCCGCTTTGAACCGCATTGGTTTCGACACTTTTTCGACATACCCCCGCACCTACGGCGAGGGGACTTGAACCCGTGTCGAGGTTTCCGCATTGCTCCGCTGTGGCCTGCTTCCCCAAGCACTTCGGCTTTTGCCGTATTCGCTATGACAGCATTGATCTGCTGTGACTTGCATTGTTTTTAGGTAGCATCGGGCAAATCCAACCTCTGCTCCGTCTCCCTCCCTCCCTACTGCTCACATAACCGTGTAACTCGCATGCTTTTCATTACCTTTGCTTTATAATTCAGTAATTTGTCAAGTATTACCTTTGTATTTCTTCTTCAGTAGCCATGGAAAATGTTATGGTGGCACTTGGCCTTGAGCCGCAATCATATTTCTAGGATGGGGATGCATCGGATGGCTAAGAAAATTTCAATTATCAATTTTAAAGGCGGAGTTGGTAAGTCTACCCTGGCTTTTCATCTGGCCACGTATCTCGCTACAAGTAAAAAAGTTCTGCTCGTAGATGTTGATCACCAATCGAGCCTATCCTTAGTTTTAATGGGGGATGTTCTTTGGCAGAAGGCTGTTAATGATCGTTTAACAGTGAATTCGGTATTTGAGTCATTTTGTAATCGAAAAGTCAGTATGCCTGGGCGAGAAATAATTCACCCCTCTATTATGGTGCAGCGACGCCCCGGTCGTAAGAGCTTATATCCTAATCTAGATTTAGTTCCTGCTCAGTTTGAGCTTGATGATACTGAAATTGAGATGGCATCAACAACAATGGGATCGCCAGTGATATCGGAGTGGCATAAAAGAACATTGATGTCTGAGTGGCTTGATGCTATTAATGCGGATAGTGAGTATGACTATGTTATATTTGATTGTCCGCCTGCAACTAAGCTTGTTAGTCAGAATGCATTGGCGGCTAGTGATTACTACGTTGTTCCTGTTGTTCCTGATATTATGTCAAGTCGGGGTGTTACCCACTTTCAAGTTCTTGTTGATGCTAAGATTGACAAGAAGTTGGAGTTCCTAAGAAGTTCTGCCGGTGTTGCGTCTAAAGACGTTCCTGCATCGTATAGACCTGTAACCAAAATGGCCGCCATTGTGCCGTTTCTGGCAAAGCGTGCGGGTAATTCATTGTCTGGCTTTACCAATATTCATACGGAACAGTTGACCGCATTGCGCACCCGGTGGGGTGCCAATATAATCAAAACAGTTGTGAGTAGCTTGACTGGCGTTCCGGAGGCTGTTGATCAAGGTCTACCGCTCTGGGCTGCCCATTCTAGCGCTAATAGAGACCTTGCGCTTCCCATGATGGAGAGCGCATGTAAAGAGATTATTGCGAGGTTCGTCTAGTGTCACAGCAAGGTGAAGGTCTATCTGAACGGCACAAAAAAATTATATCTATCCTAGAGTGTAATTTTAAGTATCTTGTGTCTTTGGGAGTTGATCCTGGAACTCTTCGTGATTATAAAGCATTGCTGTCAAGCTTGCATTCCATGCATCTTGGGCAGTTAAGTGATATGTATTTGAACACCGGTAAGATGCGTGGTGGTAAAAGTGCAAGACCTCAGCTTCCTGATGTGGGGGCATTAACTCTGGAAGAGATTAGGTCTAAGCTTGCCTCGCCTAAGGTCTCTAGAGACCTTTTGGAAAAAATAGCTCGCGATCGCTTTGGACTGAGTAAGGGGGCAGTTTCGTCGTTGAGGAATAAAGAGGCTCTAATTGATAAGTTGGAGTCATCGCTTTCAAATGAAGCTTCTCATGATGTCATTGCAAAAGTAGTTGTTAGTTCTGCTTCTAATAAAGAAACGGATAGCTAGGTATTAAGATTACCTTCGTTTTTTGGGGGGTGGTATTTACCACGATTTAGTTATCTCGCCTTTTGAGCACCCGATTACATCTTCATCAATGGTGTAGTCGGGTTTCAGGCATTCTTGAATCGGGAGGGGCTTGCAGTCGACTTTGCAGCGTTTCGATTCCACGATGGCGGCGTGCTTCCGCTTCATGGCTTCGTCGTAGGCAATCTGTTCTTCGATCTTTCTCTTTTTTAGGTAGGTCTTTGCACCCGGAGCCATCGAGCCTCCGTTCTCTGCAAAGCCGCGCATCATCCTGTCGTTCAAGTCCTGATGCATTGGCTTGATGATCAGGTCGGTGATGGCCTTGCTTGCCGAGTCTATGACGTCGCTTTGAGTGGGGTCTTTATGCTCGGCAATCGCGCTCAAGGTGGTTAGCGCGATAAGTGCAATGACTATTGCTCTAATGGTCTTCTTCATCGTCAGAGTCCTTTCTGCGGGCAATCCAGCGCCTAGCTACTTCCTGTGTGATCGCTATCCCGCGTTGGGTTGGCTCAAGTTTCGGCTGGTTTCGTCGTAATCCGGGCTGGTTTGGCCAGCCTCGGGCGCGATCTGGCCGCTTGCCAGCCATAGGGCGTACTGCGGATAGATCTTGACCAGTACGTCTAGCTCGTCCGTGCTCACACGAACAGCTCCCTTGCTCACGTTCAGCCACCGGCTGTGATCTGTCTCGCTCATCTGGCTCAGCTTCTTAGGGCCAACCGTCTTGATCAATGAGCGCGCTCTATCTGCTGAGCTTTCCATATAGAAAAAATATAACCATCGCAGCGAGGGTAACTATTGACGCGACAAAAGCGTCGAGTCAATAATTGACCTGAGGTAATTATTAACTTGAGGCCGGCTCAAGCATTCCGAAAAATGCTGAACATAGTGGAACAAAGCAGATGGATAAGGAAGGTCTCGACTCCCAAAAGCTCCATGGCGCGCCGCCTTTGATGCCATGGCCGAAGTTCGCCGAATGGATCGGCATGGCGGATGAACCCCTGGTGGTGCGCAGCTGGCTCGAGTGCGGCTACCTGCCTTCGCAGAAGGTCGGCAAACGCACCATGGTCAATGTGGCCCTGCTGCATCAGCAGCTTCTTGAACAGGAATGGACGCTATGAAGAAGAAAGACGACAGCCTCGACCTCTGCAGCATCAAGACCTTCGCTGAAATGAGCGGCGTGTCGGTTGAGGAGGCCATCAACTGGGTCGATACCGGCGCCATTCCCAGCATGCGGCTGGCGGACTTCCGCATGGTCAACCTGGCTCATATCCGCGCCGACATGAACAAGGGCAAGACCGCCTTCAATCCAGGGGACTACAGCCATGCCTAATCAGCTCAATGTGGTCAACGCTTCAAACGCAGCCTCATTCATTGGCCAGACGGTGCTCATGGAGCTGGTATGGGAACAGGATCCAGAGCCGATTTGGCGCTGCTTTCACGTCCTGGGCTTTGTTCTGCCAATAGAAGGCGTCTTCGAACATGGCTATCTCTTAACGATGGATCTCGATGGTAAGTCGCGTTACCCCGATGAAACCTTCTTTTCGAGCATCCGCACCATTCGGGCGATAGGGCACTGCGACCGGCAGAGTTCCGGCCGTATGACCGGCCCTATTCAAGATGGGTCAAGGACCGCGCTCAGGCCAGCCACATTCTGCGCCAGACCTTCGCAGCTCATTTCGTCATGGGCGGTGGGCATATCGTCACGCTGAAAGAGATCCTGGGCCATGCCTCGTTGGCCATGACCATGCGCTATTCGCACTTGGCGCCTGAGCACTTGAGCACTTGAGCACTTGAGCGATGCTATTAGGTTGAGTCCCATTGCTGGACTATCCCTCTAGATACGCCCCAACTTTATTTATATGCTGGTTGTTTAAAAGCTTTGGTTGGGTGGGTGCATGGATGACGAGATAACTTTCGATGATTGGTTTAACAGCCTGAGCATGGTTAAGGTTTGGGCGCTGCTAGTCAGTGTTGTTACAGTCCTTTCGGCGCTTGCGACTGCTGGATTTTGGTTTGGTCAGAAGTTTTCTGAGAACCAGAGTGCTATGCAAATTACTAGTCTTCAAACGCAGGTTCAGCTTCTTGAGGCGAATTACCAATCTGCGTCATCAAGCCTTGAGCAGTGGCGGGGGGCTTATAAAAATCTTGAAAACGAGATGACACAGAGAAACGGCCAAATTTCTCAGCTGTCCAGCCAACTATCTCGGCAAAATAATTGCGTATTTATTCAGAGCCAGATCCGTCTCAATAAAAACCGTATGGATTCTATTGATAACTCGTTCTCTTTTGTGGGCGATGGCCCCTATGGTCAGCGGCTCAGACAGGAACGTAACGAGCTCAATCAGGAGAACGCCCGTTATCAGGAGCAGCTTGGGCGTTGTGGTGGTTGAAGTAGCTTTCGACACTTCTTCGACACATCTAAACGCCGCCCACAAAAAAGCCCTGTAAAAACAGGGCTTTAGTGTTTCCGATCTGGAGCGGGCTAAGGGAATCGAACCCTCGTCATGAGCTTGGGAAGCTCAGGTAATGCCATTATACGAAGCCCGCTTTTGCGTGCGTCTTTATACCGGAAGTCGTCTGCGAAATGAAGCCCACGTCGGCCAGAAATGTGTCTGGAGCGGTGTACGGGCTCTGTTTTCTGCTGCTCATACGGCCATGGCGTGCGGCAGGCCGGGGTAGCTGGTGTAGCGCCGGCTGCTGGCGGTGCTGCCTTGCAGGAAGCCGAGCAGGGCGTTCTGGGTCTGCAGCCAGGCGCCTTTGTGTTCCATGTCGATGAAGTGGCCAGCGTTGTCGACGGTGGCGAACTGGCAGTCGTCGATGTGTTGGGCGAGCAGGCGGGCGTCGCTGGCGCTGGTGTATTCGTCGTGTTCGCCGTTGATGAACAGCAGGGGGATGTCGATGCTTGCCAGGCGGTCCATGTGGCAGTGGGCCCGCATGCGTAGCACCTGCTGAATGTGCGCGTTCATCTGCCGGTATTCGTGGTGGCTCAGGCTGCTGATGTGTTTGTGGTTGTAGCGCTTGAACAGCGCGGGCAGGTATTTGCCGATGGTGTCGTTGACCAGGTGGCCGACCCTGTCGCTGTCCTGCAGGCACGCCAGGGCGCGGCCCAGGTAGTCGAGCATGGGCGCGTTGAGCACCGGCGAGAACGAGGCGAACACCGCTTTTTCCAGGCTGGCCGGGCGTTCGCAGAGGGCCTGCATGCTGGCGATGCCGCCCCAGGAGAAGGCCATCAGGTATTGCGCCTGGTAGTGGTCGATGAGGTCCAGCAGGATCGCGGCTTCGTCTTCCTGGCTGAGGCAGTGGTCGTTGCGGTTGTGGGGCTTGGAGCGGCCCGCATAGGGCTGGTCGTAGAGCACCACGTTGAACTGGGTGCCGAGGTATTTGACCGTTTGCGCGAAGGAGGCGGTCGTCGACAGCGAGCCGTTGACCAGGATGATGGTCTTGCGGGCCGCGGGGTTGGTATGAAATTCCGTGTGTACCTTGTACGTCCCGTGGACATCGACGACAGCGGTTGCTGGCTTCATGTGTATTCCTCCTGGCGCAAAAGATGAACACGGCTGACGGGCGGGGCCGTAAACCGGGCAAGTCGGATGGTTAGCAAAGCGCCGCGGCGTGACAAGCGCATGTCAGTCAGGAGAATCTTATGATTTATAATAAAAATCAGATGGTTAGGGCTGGGTAGAAGGAACCTGCGCGCGCACGGCGGCGGAATTCGTTCATCTCCCCAGGCAGGAGCCCTCTCGCGGCAGGCGCGAGCAACCGGAATACGACAGCAGAGAGCGCACGGGCATTGGCACGCACCGCTGCGATGTCTCGTTCGAGTTAAGCAGCGCTGCGGGGCACTGACAAGGCATGTGCCGTTACTTGCTCAGATGCTGTCGATTTCCGCCTGGGTGAGCGGCCGGTAGGCGCCCGGCGGCAGGGCAGGGTCGAGCCGAATCGTGCCAAGGCTCTCGCGGTGCAGGCCGATGACCTTGTTCTGAAAGTGCCCGAACATGCGCTTGATCTGGTGGTAGCGGCCCTCGTGCAGGGTCAGCCTGGCGCTGTGTGGTGCTTCGATTTCCAGCAATGCAGGGCGGGTGGTCAGGTCCTCGTAGGCGAAGTACAGGCCGTTGGCGAACACCTCGATGGCTGCCGGGTCGATGACCTGCTCGGTTTCCACCCGATAGACCTTGGCGTGGCTGCCGTCGGGGGCGGTGGCGCGGCGTGACCAGAGGCCGTCGTTGGTGATCAGCACCAGGCCGCTGGTGTTGAGGTCGAGGCGCCCGGCGAGGTGCAACTCGTGCCTGTCGGGCTCGTCCAGCAGGTCGAGCACGGTGCGGTGTTCCGGGTGGCTGGTGGCGCTGACCACGCCGACCGGTTTGTGCAGCATGAAGTAGCGCGCTGCTTTGCCCGCTTGCAGAACCTCGTCATCGAGCTCCACGCGGTGGAAGTCACGCACTTCGGCGCGGCTGTCGCGGCAGACCTGACCGTCGATACGCACCCGCCCTGCGGCGAGCAGCAGGCGCGCCTCCTGACGGTTGAAACGCGGCAGGTTGCTGAGCAGGCGGTCGATGCGCATGGGCCGCTCAGCCGTTTTCCACAGGCAGGGCCTGGGCACAGCGCGGGCACAGGCAGGCGCGGTCCAGCGCTTCGGGCGGCAGCTCTTGGAGAGCCTGCGGTTCGACCTCCACATCGAAGCACCAGCAGTGGCTCACCACGCCGTCGCTGTCGGCCTGGGCGCAGCGGTTGGGCTGGCCACAGGCGGGGCAGAGGCTGGTGTTCACTGGGTTTCTTCGCACATGCGGTTGCGCCCGGCCTGCTTGGCGCGATACAGAGCGCGGTCGGCGCGGGCGATCAGCGCCTGCAGGTCGTCGCCTTCCTGCAAGGTCGCCAGGCCGATGCTGGTGGAGGTGTGCAGGTGCTGGCCGGCGAATTCGAAGTGGCTGCTGGCGGTCTGCTGGCGGATCTTTTCGCCGAGCTGGCGGGCGGCGTCGAGGGCGGTGTCCTTGAGCAGCAGGATGAATTCCTCGCCGCCCCAACGGCAGATGATGTCGGACTGGCGCAGGTTCTGCTGCAGGTGGCGAGCGAAGCCGCGCAGCACGGCATCGCCAGCCAGGTGGCCGTGGCTGTCGTTGAGCTGCTTGAAGCCGTCGAGGTCGAAGAGCAGGGCGCACAGCGTGCTCTGGCTACGCCGCGCTTCCTGAATGGCCTGGTTGGCCAGCAGTTCGAAACCGCGGCGGTTGGGCAGCTCGGTCAGCGAGTCGGTGGTCGCCAGCGCGGTGATGCGGGCCTGGTAGCGGCGCAGCACCAGGGTGACCAGCAGCAGGACGGTCAGGGTGACGACGCCGCAGATCAGCAGGTTGAGGTAGAGCGACTGACGAATGCCCGCCAGCGCGCCGCTCTCGTGCTTGTCGACGAGCAGGTACCAGTCCAGCTCGGGGATGAAGCGCACGTTGAGGAAGTGGCCACGGCCGTGATCCTGATAGAAGAAGTCGCCGCTCTGCGGATGCGGCAGCTTGCTGTGCAGATCCTCGAGGCCTTCCACCTCGCTCAGCAGGTCACCGATGCGTGCGCCCATGGGGCCGCCGCTGGCGCCGGTGAGCACGATGCGGCCGGTGGTGTCGACGAAGTACACGCTGCGGTCATAGCGCTTTTGGTACTCGTCGATCAGTTGCACCACGGCGTCCACGGTCAGCCCGACGCCGGTAGCGCCGATGAAGCGGTGCTGGTAGTCGAAGACCTTGTAGTTGATGAAGACCGTCATGCGGTCCTGGTTGGCCATGTCGATGTCGACATTGATCTCGTAGGGCTCCTTCATGTCGCGCAGGCGGTAGTACCACACGTCACGGCTGGCCTTTTCGTCGATCTGCTTCAGCACGCCCTTGGCCTGGTAGTAAGTCTTGCTCTGCTCGGAGACGAAGAAGCTGGTGACGGTGCCGTAGTGGCTCTGCACTTCCTGCAGGTAGCGGGTCATGGGCTCGAGATCCTGCTCGCCGCCGAGCACCCAGTCACGCAGGAAGGTATCGCGGGACATCATCGAGGAGATGAGGATGGGGCGCACCAGGTCCTTCTGGATTTCCGAATAGACGTTGTCCGAGGTGAGCGGCAGCTCGGTGTTGACGATGTTGTCGCGGATCGAGTCGAGGGCCGCGTAATAGCTGGCCAGCGAGGTGGCGATGAAACCGCAGCCGAGCAGAACGAGCAGCAGAAACACCAGCGAGCGTGGGCTGGCGGTTTTGGGTGACGGTGATGGCATCGTGCTGGCTTCTTGGTAGATGCCGCAATGCTAGGGTCTGTTGACGTTTCAGCGCAAGCCGAGCAGAGCGAAGACCGGGGTTTCGCCCTGCTGTGCTTACGGTCTTTACTCAGACTGTATGGGCACCTGCTCGATGACCGCCACACGCTGACCGGCCCGCACCGGGGAGCCGGGTTGCACGTGAATGTCTCTGACCACGCCGGCGAAGGGCGCGAGCAGGGGGATTTCCATTTTCATGGATTCGAGGATCACCAGCACATCGCCCGCCTGGACCTCGGCACCTTCCGCGACCTGGACCTGCCAGAGGTTGCCGGCGATGTGGCTGTCGACGCTGTGCTGGCCGGCGCCCAGGGGCGCGTTTTCGCTGGGCTCGGCCACGCCTTCGTCACTTTCGAAGTGCGCCTGGCCAGAGTCGATCCAGCGCTGGCGCTCGGCGGCGAAGGCGCTGCGTTGCTGGTCGCGGAAGGCGGCGATGCCGTCTGCTTGGTCCGTGAGGAAGCGCTGATAGTCGGCCAGGGCCAGTTCGCTGTGTTCGATACGCAGGTCGAAGCGGCCCAGCGGGAAGTCACGACGAATGCGCAGCAGCTCGTCCGCGCTAACCGGGTAGAAGCGGATCTGGTCGAAGAAGCGCAGCAGCCAGGGCTTGCCGTCGAAGGCGGCGACTTCACGGTAGCGGTTCCACATCTGCAGGGTGCGGCCGACGAACTGGTAGCCGCCGGGGCCCTCCATGCCGTACACGCACATGTAGGCGCCGCCGATACCCACCGAGTTCTCGGCCGTCCAGGTGCGTGCCGGGTTGTACTTGGTGGTGACCAGGCGGTGGCGCGGGTCGAGCGGCGTGGCCACCGGTGCGCCGAGGTAGACGTCGCCCAGGCCCATCACCAGGTAGCTGGCATCGAACACCGTGCGGTGCACCTCGTCGAGGTTGGGCAGGTCGTTGATGCGGCGGATGAACTCCAGGTTGCTCGGGCACCAGGGCGCGTCCTTGCGTACGGTGGTCATGTACTTGTCGATGGCCAACTGGCAGGCCGGGTCATCCCAGGACAGCGGCAGATGGACGATGCGCGACGGCACCTTGAGGTCGCCGGTGGCGCACACGGCGTCCCACTCGCCAGCGACGATATCGAGCAACTGCTGCAACGCCAGGGTTTCCGGCTGGTAGTGCACCTGCAGGGAACGGATGCCGGGCGTCAGGTCGATCACCCCGGCGATGTCCTTGGCTTGCAGCGCCTGCATCAACGCATGGCCACGGAAGCGCAGCACCAGATCCAGCTCGGGCTGGCCGATTTCCAGCAGCAGGTGGGTGTCGCCAGAGAGGCGTGCGACCAGGCGCGTGTCGCCGTCGCCGAGGTCGAGGACGATGGGTGAAATAAGCGCCTGTGTAGGAGCTGGCTTGCCAGCGATCCGCCGGCGCGACTGATCGCCCGCAAGCGGGCTCCTACAGGTGGCGTCGAGGCTCCGTGCCAGCTCCCGGGCCGTGGCGATATCCACCGGCACGAAGCGCACCTTGTCGCCGGCCTTGAGTTGGCCGAGCTGCCAGAGGTCGGCTTCGATGATCGTCACCGGGCAGACGAAACCGCCGAGGCTGGGGCCGTCGGGGCCGAGGATCACGGGCATGTCGCCGGTGAAATCCACCGCGCCGATGGCGTAGGGGTTGTCGTGGATGTTGGACGGATGCAGGCCCGCTTCGCCGCCACTCTCGCGTACCCATTCCGGCTTGGGGCCGATCAGCCGCACGCCGGTGCGGCTGGAGTTGAAGTGCACTTCCCAGTCGGTGCCGAGGAAGGTGTCGATATAGGCCGGGGTGAAGTATTCCGGTGCGCCGTGAGGGCCGTAGATCACCCGCATTTCGCGCACGGCGGGCAGGGCCGTACCGAGTTCGTCTGGTAGTTGCGCGCCGGCTTGCGTGGTGTCGAGCGGCGGCAGGTGCAGCACGTCTCCGGCGCGCAGTGCGCGGCCAGCGTGGCCGCCGAACTGGCCGAGGGTGAAGGTGCTCTTGCTGCCCAGGTAGTCCGGCACCTGAACGCCGCCACGCACGCTCAGGTAGCTGCGCGCACCGGCACCGGCGATGGTGCCCAGGGCGAGGGTGCTGCCGGCGCGGATCAGCAGGGTGGTGTTCAAGGGCTGGGCCACGCCGTCGACGCTGAGCGGAATCTGCGCGCCGGTGACCGCCACCAGCGCGTCGGTGTTGAAGCGCAGAGTCGGGCCGCTCATGGTGATCTCAAGGCCAGCGGCGCCTTCCGGGTTGCCGAGCAGGCGATTGCCCAGGCGCAGGGCGCGGCTGTCCATCGGCCCGGAGGGCGGTACGCCGACTGCCCAGTAGCCGAGGCGACCGGGAAAGTCCTGCACGGTGGTCTGGGTACCGGCAGCCAGTACCTCGAAGGTGCTGGCCTGATAGACCAGATTCTCCAGGCAGCGGGTCCAGGGTGAGCCGCTGGCGAAGGGCGTGTCGGCGAGGATCTGGCGCAGGTAGTCGCGGTTGGACTCCACGCCGTACAGCAGCGATTCGCCCAGGGCGGCATCCAGTGCGCTGCTGGCCTGATCGCGGGTGGGTGCCCAGGCGATCAGCTTGGCGATCATCGGGTCGAAGTAGGGGGGAATCTCGCAGCCCGCTTCGACCCAGGTGTCGATGCGCAGCGACTGGCCGTCGGCAGGCGGAAATTGCACGGCGGTGAGCAGGCCAGGGCTGGGCTGGAAGTCGCGACCGGGATCTTCGGCATACAGCCGCGCCTGGATGGCATGGCCGCGGGGGCTCAGGCCCTCGGCCAGCTCATGCAGCGGCGCCAGCTCGCCGGCCGCCAGTTCGATCATCCAGCGCACCAGGTCGACGCCCCATACCTGTTCGGTGACGCCGTGCTCGACCTGCAGGCGGGTATTCACTTCGAGGAAGTAGAAGCGCTCCGCGATGCTGTCGTAGACGAACTCCACGGTGCCGGCACTGCGGTAGCTGACCGCCCTGGCCAGTTCGATGGCTGCCGCGCAGAGCGCGTCGGCCATGCCGGCTGGCAGGTTGGGTGCCGGGGTTTCTTCCAGCACTTTCTGGTTGCGCCGCTGCACCGAGCAGTCGCGCACGCCGAGGGCGAGCACGTTGCCCTGGCCATCGCCGAACACCTGCACTTCCAGGTGGCGGGCACGCTGGATGTACTTCTCGATGAATACGCCGCTGTCGCTGAAGTTGTTCTGCCCGAGGCGCTTGACCGCGTCGAAGGCCTCGCTCAGTTCCGCGGCCGAACGGCACACACGCATGCCGATGCCGCCGCCGCCGGCGGTGCTCTTGAGCATCACCGGGTAGCCGACTTGCTCACCAGCGACCAGCGCGGCCTCGAGGTTTTCCAGCAGGTCGGTGCCTTCGAGCATGGGGACGCCGTGCTGTTTGGCCAGCGCGCGGGCGGTGTGCTTGAGGCCGAACACGCGCAGTTGCTCGGGCGTGGGGCCGACGAAGGCGATGCCGGCCGCTTCGCAGGCCTCGGCGAAAGCGGCGTTTTCGGAGAGGAAGCCGTAGCCGGGATGGATCGCCTTGGCACCACTGGCTTTGGCGGCCGCGAGGATCTTGTCGACCACTAGATAGGTGTGTGCAGCAGGGCCGTCGCCGAGGGAAAAGGCTTCGTCGGCCTGCTGGATGTGCAGGCTGGCCACGTCCGCCTCGGAGTAGACGGCGACACCTTTGACGTCGAGCGCGTGCAGGGTACGCAGGATGCGGCAGGCGATGGCACCGCGGTTGGCAATCAGAAGTTTTTCGAACATATCGGCTCCCGAGACCGTTCGAAGCTGCTGCGCTCCATCACGCGGCGTTGGCAGCCAGTTCGAAATGCTCATTTGCTACAGCAAACTCCGCTTCCTCACTGGCAGCCGTCTTGCCTGATGTTCGCTCGCGACGCTTCGCTCCGGCCTCGTTGAACGTGGCGGGCCGTCCCGCCGGTATTGGGTCTGCACCACGGTCGTCCGGGGTGGGGAATTCTTTTTGGCCTCACTCGGTTCCCACAAAGGATTTCGTTTGTTAGGAGGCCGGTGTTTTGTCTCGGGGCGTAGGTTGCAGCACCTGCCCACTCCTGCTCTGGCACAGGGCGAACAACCAGCGTTTGATCATTCCCATACCAGCACCTCCGCAGGCGTGGGGTTCCAGCCGTTGCAGGGGTTGTTGAGCTGCGGGCAGTTGGAGATCAGCACGATCACGTCGGTCTCGGCGCGCAGCTCGACGTACTTGCCGGGTGCGGAGATGCCGTCTTCGAAGGTCAGGCCGCCGTCCGGGGTGACCGGCACGTTCATGAAGAAGTTGATGTTGGCGCCGATGTCGCGTTTCTCCAGGCGCCCGTCGTGCAGGCTGGCGCGCAGGAAGTTGTCGCGGCAGCTGTGCATGAAGCGCTTGTCCAGGGCGTAGCGCACGGTGTTGCTCTCCTGGGCGCAGGCGCCACCGAGGGTATCGTGGCGGCCGCAGGTGTCGGCGACGATGGTCAGCAGCGGGTTGCCGAGGTTGGAATAGAGCACCGTGCCGGCCGTCAGATAGACGTTGTTCTGCTTGCGCAGGGTGCGCTGCGGGTCGAAGCGCTCACGGGGGTTGCGGGCGCTGTAGAACAGCGTGTCGATGGCCTGGTTGCCTTCAAGATCGTGCAGGCGCAGGGTCTGCCCGGCCTTGACCTCGAACAGGTAGGGTTCGCCCGCTGCGATGGTGTGGCGAAATACGGCGGTCTCGGGATGCAGGTTGCTTTCGGTCAGGCTCATGTCGGCACCCTCAGAGGTATTGGCGTTCGGTGTTGTGGAAGGCGCGGCCGTTTTCCGGGCGCGAGGTACGGCAGAGCACGCTGATGCCGTCGCTCTCGACCTTGCTCCAGCTCAGCTGCACCGGCTTGGGCGCGTACTGCGGGTTGGGGTCCATCGGGTGCTGCAGGGCGGTGAGCACCACCAGGGTGTCCATGGGGGCATACAGCTCGATGTAGTCACCGGCCTGGCTGTTGTCGCCGTGAAAGCGAAAGGCGCCGTCGGCATCGACGCTGACCCTGCTGAACAGGTTGAGGGTCATCAGCAGGTCTTGCAGGTTGAGGTTCCACTTGCCCATTTCCACCAGCAGGTTGTCCACGCCGTTGCGGAAGAACCCGTTGCGTAGTTCCTGATAGCGCCCCTGGCCGTATTTCTCGCTCACCTCACTGGCCGAGAGCACGCCACCGAAACTGTCGTGCCAGCCGCAGGTGTCGGCGGTGATCGCCGCGAGCACGCGGCCCATGTCCGAGTACAGGCAATGGCCGGCCGTGAGCTTGGCGGTGTGCTGGCCCTTGAGGGTGTCCGGCAGGTTGAGACGCTCGCTTTTCTCCACGGCGTTGAACAGCAGCAGGCTGACGTTGGCGCCGCCTTCGAGGTCGGTGATGCGCAGCAACTGGCCGCGCTTGAGGACGAACGAGGTGTGCCCGCCGCCAGGGACGGTTTCATCAAAGAGGGTAGGGCGCAGGGTCAGGGCAGTGGTCATGGCAGTCTCCTTACAGGGCCGGGGCAAGATGCGCCGGCAGTGCCGCGATGGCGCTTTTGCGATCGCTGTTCAGGGGGATGTCGTAGGTGATGCGCGCGCCGAAGGCATTCGGTGCGTGCGGGTCGATACGGGTCTTGTCGAACACCATCAGGCGGGTGCCGAGGCTGAAGCCTTCGGCGAGATCGTGGGTGACCATGAACACCGTCAGCCCGGTTTCACGCCACAGCTCCAGCAGCAGGGCGTGCATGTCCTTGCGGATGCCGGGGTCGAGGGCGCCGAAGGGTTCGTCGAGCAGCAACACCCGGGGTTTCATGATCAATGCCTGGGCGATTGCCAGGCGCTGCTGCATGCCGCCGGAAAGCTGGCTGGGGTATTTGTCCAGGGCATGGCCGAGGCCGACCTTGCCGAGGATCGCCGCGGCCTGCTCGCGAGCGTCACGCTTGGCCGCGCCGAACAGGCGACCGAGCAATGGCGCGCGGGGCAGTTCCAGGCCGATGGCGACGTTGTCCAGCACGCTCAGGTGCGGGAACACCGAATAGCGCTGGAACACCACGCCGCGGCTGGCATCCGGCTCGCCCACGAGTGGCTCGCCACCCAGCAGGATCTCGCCCTTGCTCGGCCGCTCCTGGCCCAGCAGCAGGCGCAGGAAGGTCGACTTGCCGCAGCCGGAGGCGCCGACCAAGGTGCAGAACTCGCCCTCGGCGATGGACAGGTTCAAGCGCTCCAGAACGATCTGGTCGCCGTACTCCTGCCACACGTTCTTGACCTCGATGAAAGCGCCTGCAGCGCTACTTTTTTTATCGCTCATGCCTTGGCCCCCTCGTACCAGGGAAAGCACAGCCGCGTCAGCTGACGCAGGCCGAGGTCCATCAGCCAGGCGAGCAGGGTGATCCACACCACGTAAGGCAGGATCACGTCCATCGCCATGTAGCGGCGCACGAGGAAGATGCGGTAACCCAGGCCGTCGGTACTGGCGATGGCTTCGGCGGCGATCAGGAACAGCCAGGCGGAGCCCAGCACCAGGCGCAGGGCGATCAGCAGGCGCGGCAGCAGTTGTGGCAGCACGACCCGCAGGATCAGCGTCCAGGTGCTGGCGCCGAGGGTCTGCGCCTTGATCAGCAGTTCCTGGGGGATTTCCCGGGCGCGCTGTTCCAGGTCGCGGGCGAGGATCGGGGTGATACCGATGACGATCAGCATGACCTTGGACAGTTCGCCCAGGCCGAAGACGATGAACAGGATCGGCAGTATCGCCAGTGGCGGCACCATCGACAGCACGGTGAGCAGCGGTGACAGCGGTGCACGCAGCAGCGGCAGGATGCCGGCGGCGATGCCCAGGCAAAGACCGACCAGCGCAGCGATGCCGATGCCCATGCCGAGACGCGTCAGGCTCGATGCGGTGTCTTGCCAGAAGGCGTAGCCACCGGTGCGCTTGTCTTCGGTGAAGGCCAGGCGGTCGACGGCGGCGATCATCTGGCTGGCGCTGGGCAGCAGCTTGTCGTTGGGGTTCTCCGCCAGGCGCTGCGCCGAGCCCATGAAATAGGCGAACAGCAGCAGTGCGAAGGGCAGCAACACCAGCAGCAATCGGCCGGCCCTGTCGGGGTGTCGGTTGATCAGGCGCATGGGCATCTCGGGTTACGGTGGCCGGAGACGAGACGTCGAGCGTCTCGTCACGTGTTCCCAGGCACAGCGAGGGAACGCTTGTCCTTCAGAGCTGGCCGTCGGCGGCCATCTGCATGTAGGTCGGGTCGAAGCGCAGCTTGAGGTTGCCCTGATCGCCGGTGGTCACGTCGTTGGCGAAGGCCATGCCGACGGCGTCCGCGCTCTGCGCGCCTTCGCCGAGCAGGCCGTGATCGAACGAGAAGGCGGCGACCTTGCTCATGGTTTCCGGCAGCCGTGGGCTCTTGGTGAAGGCCACGGCTTCCTTGGCGCTGTAGAACATCTTGGTGGTCGCCAACTGCGCCTCGTAGCCCTTGAGGTCGGTGCCGGAGGCCTTGGCCATGTGCTCGCGGGCAGCCTGGCCGGCAGCGCCGCCATCACCCATGGTCGCCATGATTTCGTACCAGGCACCGGTCAGTGCCTTGCCGAGGGCTGGGTTGTCCTTGAGGGTGTCGCTGTTGACCACCATCAGGTCGATGATTTCGCCGGGAATCTGGCTGGAGTCGAATACCTTGGTCACGCCGGGCGTGGCTTCGATTTCCGCGAGCAACGGGTTCCAGGTGGTGACGGCGGTAACGTCCGGGGTCGCGAAGGCGGCGACGATGTCGGCGTCCGAGGTGTTCACCACCTTCAGGTCGCGTTCGCTGAGGCCGGCCTTTTCCAGGCCGCGGGCGAGCAGGTAGTGCGATACCGAGAGCTCGACCAGGTTGACGTTCTGGCCCTTGAGGTCGCCCAGGGTCTTCTTTTCACCCTTGAGCACGATGCCGTCGTTGCCGTTGGAGAAGTCGCCGACGATCAGCGCCGTGCTGTCGACACCGCCAGCGGCAGGGATGGTCAGGGCGTCCATGTTGGTCATGGCGCAGCCGTCGAACTGTCCGGCGCTGTACTGGTTGATCGATTCGACGTAGTCGTTGATCTGCACGACATCGATGTCGATGCCGTACTTCTTCGCCCACTTGTCGACGATGCCTTGGGTGGCACCGTACTCCCAGGGCATCCAGCCGGCATAGATGGTCCAGCACACGCTGAAGCTGTCCTTCTGGGCAGCCTGGCCGTTGAGGGAGATGGCAGCCGCGAGACCGGCGGCGAGAACGGAGAAAAGACGGGGCTTGCGCATGGAGACCTCCAGTTCGAGAAAGGGCGGAGCAGGAGTGCGCGGCATCTCCCATCGCTGGGGGCGCGTTCTCCCGGGCTTTTGTCCCGCCGTGTAACCCCTCGAGGAGGTCGCCAACTCTCGGACCAGTCATTCGCCTGCTGATTGGCGAATCGGAACCCTAGTCGGCTATTGCAAATTGTGATGCCGCTGTCCCGGGCCGCTGCCTGGGATTTTCCTGCACGCAATGCCTTAAGCGAGGATCGTGCCAGGCACTGGCGAGTCGTCTAGCCTGGGCGTGGGCGGATTCGCTGGGAAACTCTCTGCGCTTTCATGGTGCGCGATGGGGGCTGGTTGCGCGGTTTCGGCGCGCGCTTTCAGTGCGCCCGTCGAGCGCTGCTGAAATCATTTGTTGCGACTCACCGACGAGTGGAGCGGATTCGGCTGGCGCCGGGTTGTCTGATGGATTGGGAACACTCCCGGCATCGGCAGCCGCCGATGTGCGTTTCGCGGTCGAAGGAGGCCGCCCCATGATCCGTAAATCCATGCTCGTCGCGTTGTTGGGTTTCTCGCTGACCGGTTGTGCCGTTTATGGCGACAGCGGCTATGGCGGTGGTTATCGAGATTATGATCGTCAGTATTACCCCGGTGCTCACGTACAGCGCTCCCAGGTTTATGGGGCGCCGCGTGTGTATGTCTACGAGGACCGCCGCTACGACCGTCGCTACTCACCGCCACGGCACTATGCGCCGCCTCCACCGCCTCGTTATTTCAACCAGCCCGGTGGCTATGATCCGCGTTACCAGAACCGTCACGACCGCAATCGTGGCGATTACCGCCCGTCACCACGCCCGGGTTGGGAAGGGCAGCGCCATCACTATCAGCAGCAACAGCGGCACCGCTCCGCGCCCTTGCAGTGGCAACAGCGTGAAGCGCCTCAACGCATTCAGCGCATCCAGGGTGGCGGCTGGAATCGCGAGCGCTGATCTTCACAATCTAAATCTCACCTGATGCGCTCCCAGAGCGCATCAGCACGTTCGTCGCCTGTAGTGGCATCTGGCAATTGTTTTTTACCCGCGTGCGCCGCACCATGACGCTGTTGCTTGTCTGGAAGCATTGTCGTGGCCATCGGCGGTTCTGGCTCTCTCTCAATCCGTTACCGCTGGCCCGTGCTGGTGGCGTTTTTGCTCGCCTTGTTCTTGGCGGCTGGCGGATTGCACGCGCAATGGGATTTCCAGCGGATCGCCGCCCGCGCCGAGCAACTCTACGGCCCGCTGGGCGCCGGCAAGCCACGCATCGACGCCTGGCAGCGCCTGCTCGACGAGCAGCGTACTGCCAGCGAGGCCGACAAGCTCAAGGCCATCAACCGGTTCTTCAATCTGCAGCTGCGCTTTCGCGATGACCAGGAAATCTGGGGCGTCACGGATTACTGGGCGACGCCGGTCGAGGCCCTGATGCGTGGCGCCGGCGATTGCGAGGATTACGCCATCGCCAAGTATTTCAGCCTGCGTGAGCTGGGTGTGCCGAGCGAGAAGCTGCGCATCACTTACGTCAAGGCGGTGCGCCTGAACCAGGCGCACATGGTACTGACCTATTACCCGACCCCCACCTCCGTGCCCCTGGTGCTGGATAACCTGATCGATGCCATCGATCCGGCGACCGAGCGCCGTGACCTGGTACCCGTGTATGCCTTCAATGCCGAAGGACTCTGGGTGCCGGGGCCAGCAGGCGGCAAGCAGGTGGGAGACAGCAAGCGCCTTTCGCGCTGGCAGGATTTGTTGAAGAAGATGCGCGCCGAAGGGTTTCCCTGAGGCGTAGCGAAGGAGTCGTTCATGTCACTGTTCAAGCAGCTGTGTGTAGCCATCTGCGTGCTGATGCTGGTGAGTTTCACCGCAAGCGTCGTGGTCAACGTGGAGAGCTCGCGCGAGCAGCAGGTCAACCAGCTGCGCGCCCATGCCCAGGACGCCGCGACTGCGCTGGGCCTGTCGCTCGGCTCGCACCTGGACGATCCGGCGATGCTGGAGCTGATGGTCAGCTCGATTTTCGACAGTGGCTACTTCGAGAGCATCCGCGTGATCGGCACGGACGAGAAGGTTCTGACCGAGCGCTCCGGCGCCAACCTCGACGCGGGCGCGCCACAGTGGTTCGCCAATCTGGTGGATCTGGCGCCGGCCCAGGGCGACGCTATCGTCAGTGACGGTTGGAACCAGGCGGCCCGCGTCGAGGTGGTCAGCCATCCGTATTTCGCCATCGCCAAGCTGTGGCAGACCGCCTACGCCACCTTCCTGTGGCTGGCGCTGATCAGCCTGCTGTGCATCGGCCTGGGCGTGCTGTTGCTCAAGCGGCAGTTGCGCCCGCTGGAGTACATGGTCGAGCAGTCCAATGCCATCGCTCGCCGGGAGTTCCTCAGTGCATCGAACCTGCCGCGCACCCCGGAGTTTCGCCGGGTGGTCAACGCCATGAACCAGATGGTGGAGAAGCTCAAGGCACTGTTCGACGAAGAGGCTTCGCGCAGCGAGAAGCTGCACGCCGAGGCCTATCAGGACAGCCTGACCGGGCTGGCCAACCGCCGTTATTTCGACCTCGACCTGCAGGCCCGGCTGACGGGCGAAGAGCGAGCCAGCAGCGGCGTGCTGTTCCTGTTGCGGGTCAATGACCTGGTGGGCCTCAACCAGCGCATCGGTGGCCAGCGTACGGACCAGTTGCTCAAGGCCGTGGCCGAGCAGTTGCAGCATGTCAGCCAGGGGCGCTACCTGCTGGCGCGCAACCGCGGTGGCGAGTTCGCGCTGCTGGCCGCGGGCATCGATCGCCAGGAGGCCGAGCAACTGGCCGAACAACTGAGCAATGGTCTGCTTTCGTTGCAGCAGACCGGTGCCAGCGACTGTTTCCCGGTTGCCCACATCGGTATCACCACCTTCGCAGCGGGCGCTTCGAGCAGCGAGCTGTACAACGCGCTGGATGCGGCCCTGGCCGAAGCGATCAGCCAGAACCGTGAGCACTGGGCGTTCGTCGAGCATCGTCAGCAGGCGGCAGTCAGCGACGAGCACAACGATTGGCACAGCCTGCTCGACAACGCCCTCGAGCAGGGGCGCTTCCTGCCGTACGTGCAGCCGGTGGTCAGTGCCGCCGATCCCACCCAGGTGCTGCACAACAAGGTGCTGGCCCGTCTGCAGGACGAGCAGGGCGAAACCATCGCCGCTGGGCGTTTCCTGCCCTGGCTGGAGCGATTCGGCTGGACCGCACGTCTGGATCTGGTGATGCTCGATGCCCTGCTGGCGCAGTTGCCTGACCATGATGGCAAGGTGGCGCTCAGCCTGTCGGGCATTACCGTGCGCGATCCTCAGGCGCTGCAGCAGCTCTACGAACGCTTGCGGCTCAACCCGGCGGTGAGTGGCCGGCTGATTCTGGAGCTGGACGAGGGACAGTTGCCGGGCCCGGTAGAGCTCGAAGCGATCACCCGCAAACTGCGCAGCCTGGGCGTCGAGCTTGGTTTGCAGCATTTCGGTGGGCGTTTCAGCATGATCGGCAACCTGGCGAAGTTGGGCCTGGCCTATCTCAAGGTGGATGGCAGCTTCATTCGCGGTATCGATCAGGAAAGTGACAAACGCTTGTTCATCGAAGCCATGCAGCGAGCGGCCAATAGCATCGATCTGCCATTGATCGCCGAGCGGGTGGAAACCCGCGGCGAGTGGGAAGTGTTGCAGGCTATGGGGGTCAGCGGCGTGCAGGGTCGTCTGTTCAGCGAGCCTGCGGCCTGGGCCTGATCAGATCAGGCCCCGTTCCTCTTCGTTGATCAGGCGGTTCGCACCACCCAACGCGTCGCGTGCTCGGCTACGGCCCATCAGCTTGCTCTGGGCCGCTTCCGGCAGGTCGGTGATGCGCACCACGCCTTTCCTGATCAGCAGATCGATCAAGTCTTCCAGCACGCGGATCATGTCCAGGTCGCTCTGCTTGAGCTGCAGCAGGCTGCTTTCCACGTTCTGGTTGGAAAACCAGGAGCGCGCTTCCTCGCTATCGGCGGGCAATTCGCCGGTCATTCCTTCGAAAGGTTCGGGCTGCACACGTTGCAGCTCGCCCTCGGCATTACGTTTTATATAGAACACGCGCCTTCCCCCGATAAACCTGTGCCTACAGCTTAGCGCCCCGCCACGAAAGTGTGGCGGAGCATTGGGCCTATCATGGATCGACTTTGATCGTGTGGTTGGCGATCAACGTGTTGATGTCGTAGCTCGGCAGGCTGGCGTGGCCCAGATCGATCTGCACATCGGCTTTGGCGGCAACCTGTTGCGTGGTGGTGTCGCCGTTGCTGAACTCGCCTTTGGTGCTGATCAGCAGGGTGGAGCTACCGTTGTCCGTGACCAGTTTCAGGTAGCTGTCCAGGTTGTTGCTGTGATCCTGCAGCAGGGAGCTGAGGTCGATGGTGTCGCCCTCGGCCACGCTGAAGTCCTTGATCACGTCCTTGCCGAAGTCGCCTTTCTGCCAGACGAAGGTATCGGCACCGGCGCCGCCGAACAGGATGTCGTCACCCGATCCACCGATCAGGAAGTCATTGCCGCCCTGACCATAGAGGATGTCGTTACCGGCACCGCCGTACAGGTGATCCGAGCCACCACGGGTGTCACCTGCCACGTTGAAGGTCTCGTGGTTGGCGCGGATGTAGTCGTACATATCGGCATTGGTCGGCGCGATGCCGTTCTTCAGCTCCAGGAAAACTTCCAGGGCATGGGTGCCTGCGCCGTTATGCAGCTCGGTCGGCTTGGCCGGGTTGCCATTGACTCCCCACGGCAGCGCGTCGGTATTGATGACGTCACCGAAGATGATGTCGTTGCCTTCGCCACCATAGATGATGTCGCTGCCGACCGAGATCGGAACGTTGGCGTTGGAACCGCCGTGCAGGGCCGCGGTGAGCTCGTCGGACGTGTTGACGATATCCGCCTTGCCGACCGGCACCGTGGTGTAGTTGACCTGGGCGATGTTGTCGATCCACATGGTGGCGTTGTTGGTGCCACTGCTCTTGTCTTCGACGCTGAATGCCAGGCGGTAGGTGCCGGCACCGACACCCGAGGTCTCCACGGCCGTCCAGTTACCGTTGGTGAAGCCACCGCCCGTCTGCACATCGACCCAGATGCCGTTGACCTGCTGTTGCAGCTTCCAGCTCATGGTGTCGGCGTTGCCGGTACTGGTGGTGGCGTAGTTGAACTTCAGGCTGTTGTAGCCACCCTCGGCGATGGTGATGCTCGGCGTGTAGGCCTTGGTGGCGCTGCCGCTGAACGTATCGACGATTCTCAGGGTGCCACCGTTGCTGGTCTGGGTGCTGACCGAGCTGCCGCCACCCGTCCCTTCGGTCGTCCAGGTGTTCAGGTTGTTCCAGCCGGTGGAGCCGCCATTGAAGTTCGCCAGCACCGTTTCCGACGACGCGAGGCGGGTGGTGCCCATGCTCGCCGTGGTGTTGTCGAACAGGCCGAGGTTCTTCTCGCTGACACCGCTGCCGATACCGATGGCGTGAACGGCGGTCTTGCCGGCCAGCACGTTGTAGGTGTCGAGCGAGCCGAGCAGCACTTCATCGTTGGTGGTCGAGCCATTGCCACTGACGGTCGTGGTATTGCCGTTGTAGTAGAAGGTCGGGTCACCGTCGGAGAGGAAGAACGTCAGGTTCTCGTAGCCCGCAGCGGCAGTCTTGCCCGCGGTACTCTGGGCGTCGAACCAGGCGGATGCCTCCTTGAACGAGCTTTCATAGTTGGTGCCGCCGCTGGCGTTGAGTTTCTGGATTTCCGCCAGCAGATCGTTGAGCTTGGCACCGGACTGGAGTTCGGAAACCTTGTAGTTCAGGGTCACTTCCCCGGCGAAACCGACCAGGGCGATGTTGATCACCCCATCGTGGCCGGCAAGGGTCGTCACGAACTTGGACAGCGCGTCCTTGGTCAGCGTCATGCGGTCGCCCTGCATGCTGCCTGAGGTGTCGACCAGCAAGGCGATGTTGTAGTTGGTCGCCGGTTGGATGGTGGTCAGCGTACCGCCGGTGTCGCCAAGCAGCACGTCGTTGCCGTTGCCGCCGCGAATGGTGTTGTCACCATTGTCGTTGGCGCCGTCGCCAGCCAGGTGGATCACGTCGGCCGGTTTGGTCACCTTCAGGGTGGCGGTGGCGGTGTCCGAGCCGCCCTTGCCGTCACTGATGGTGTACTGGAAGGTAGCGTCACCGTAGAAGCCTTCCTTCGGTGTGAAGATGACGTTGCCGTTGCTCAGGCTGACGGTGCCATTGGTGGCGCTCTGCACGCTGGTAATGGACAGTGCGTCGCCGTTCGGATCGGTGTCGTTGCCGAGCAGGGTGCTGCCGGCGATGGTCAGGCTGTCGCCGGACTCCACCACCAGGCTCGAGGTCGTCGGCACGTGGTAGAGCATGTCCGAGTCGACGACCTTGTAGGTGCCGCCCTGGCCGATTTCGACCTTGAGACGAGCGTCGCTGCCCTGGTCCCAGTAGATGATCTCGATTTGCTGGGCGCCAGCCTGAGCCGCCGTGATGGTGAACGAGTTGCCGGTTAACGTACCGGTCGACTGGTTGTTGTTGAACTCGGCGACCACCTGGCCATTGATGCGGATGCTGTATCCGTCGTCCGCCGTCACCCTGAACTGATAGGTGCCGGCCGCCAGGTTCATGAAGCCGCTCATCTTGATGATGGCGTCGGAGGTGTTGCCCGGGTCAGTCGACAGCGAGTT
Source organism: Pseudomonas sp. MEJ086 (assembly GCF_030209025.1). Lineage (NCBI taxonomy): Bacteria > Pseudomonadati > Pseudomonadota > Gammaproteobacteria > Pseudomonadales > Pseudomonadaceae > Pseudomonas > Pseudomonas sp. MEJ086. Next base: position 2,066 of record NZ_JARVSV010000003.1, on the reverse strand, counting down.
GGCCTTGGTGCCATTGCCCGTGGTGGTGTTCACACCCAGGAAATTCTGCAGGTTGGTGCCATTGCCCAGACCGGACGCATTGCTCAGGTTGCCGTAATCCAGCGTGGTGGCGTTGAAGGTCGCCGCTGGCGTGTGGCCATCGATGAACTGACGAACCTGGCTGAGGTTGGTCAGGTTGGCGCCGTCGTTGTTCGCTCCGGTGCTCGAATCGTTGTAGCCGTAGTACTCGGCTTTCAGGCCCGTGACCTTGGTGTAGCTGTCGTCCTTGGCATCGGGTGTGCCGTCGATGATGCCGCCGGTTGCAGTTTGCCCGCCGATCTCCAGGCGCACCGTTTCCAGCGGTTCGGCGACCACGTTGTCGGCGAGCGTCTGCACGGTCACCGAGAAGCTGGTAACCCCGGCCGGCACGGTGATCTTCCCGGTGCTGGCGTCATAGGTCACGCCATTGCTGAAGCTCTGCGCGGTCAGCTTGTAATCGACATTCGCGGTCGCGGTACCCGTGGCGTTGAAGGACAGCGAAGTCGGCGTCGAGCTGGCATTGCTCAGGGTGACGTTGAAGACCAGGTTGTTGCCTTCGACCACGTTGTCATCAGCGGTGCCGGCCTGGCCGACCTCGATGGTCCTGACCGTTGGTACCGCATCGTTGTCGATGATGGTCGCCGTGCCGCTCTTGCCGCCGACGGTCAGGGTGAAGGTCTCGGTCTGCTCGTAGACGGTGTCGTTAATGGTCGGCACCGTGACGGTGAAGCTGGTCACGCCTGCAGGCACGGTGACGGTTCCGTTCGCCGCGTTGTAGGTGACCCCGTTGCTGAAGCTCTGGTTGCTCAGCGCCGCGTTGTAGTCACTGCCCGCCACAGCCGTGCCAGGGTTCAGCACCAGGCTGAGGGTGGTGGCGGTACTGCTGGCATTGCTCAGGTTGACGGTGAATACGGCGTTGTCACCTTCATCGACCTGGCCACCCGCGCTGTCGACAGCCGAGCTCACGGTGCTGACGGTCGGTACGGCATCGTTGTCGATGATGGTCGCGGTACCCGTCTTGCCACCTACTGTCAGCGTGAAGTTTTCGGTCGGCTCGTAGACGGTGTCGTTGATGGTGGGAACCGTGACGGTAAAGCTGGATACCCCAGCCGGCACGGTGACCTGACCGGTGATGGCGTTGTACACCACACCGTTGCTGAAGCTCTGATTGTTCAGCGCCGCGTTGTAGTCGCTACCAGCGGTCGCGCTGCCCGGATTCAGCGCGATGCTGAAGGTGGTCGGCGTGCTGCTGGCATTGGTCAGGTTGACGGTAAAGACCGCGTTGTCACCTTCATCCACCTGGCCGCCCGCACTGTCGACAGCCGAGCTCACGGTGCTGACGGTAGGCGTGGCGTCGTTATCGATGATGGTCGCGATACCGGTTTTGCCACCTACGGTCAGGCTGAAGGTTTCGGTCGGCTCGGCGACTGTGTCGTTGATGGTCGGCACGGTGACGGTGAAGCTGGTCACCCCAGCCGGTACGGTGACGACGCCGGTGGCCGCGTTGTAAGTGACCCCATTGCTGAAGCTCTGGTTGTTCAGCGTGGCGTTGTAATCGAGACCGGCCACGGCCGTGCCAGGGTTGAGCGCCAGGCTGAAGCTGGTGGCGGTGCTGCTGGCGTTGGTCAGGTTGACGGTGAACACGGCGTTGTCGCCTTCGTCGACCTGGCCACCGGTGCTGTCCACCGCCGAGCTGACGGTGCTGATCGTCGGTACGGCATCGTTGTCGACGATGGTCGCGGTGCCGGTCTGACCGCCTACGGTCAGGGAGAACGTCTCGGTTGGCTCATAGACGGTGTCGTTGAGGGTCGGCACGGTGACGGTGAAGCTGGTCACCCCAGCCGGCACGGTGACCTGACCAGTCGTGGCGTTGTAGGTCACGCCATTGCTGAAGCTCTGATTGCTCAGCGCCGCGTTGTAGTCGCTACCCGCCACGGCCGTGCCAGGGTTCAACGCCAGGCTGAAGGTGGTCGGCGTGCTGCTGGCGTTGCTCAGGTTGACGGTGAACACGGCGTTATCGCCTTCGTCGACCTGACCACCGGTGCTGT